>NZ_QUCY01000016.1:0-10691 GCF_003474385.1 Eggerthella sp. AM16-19 | reverse complement strand
CCCCCCCCCGTCGCGTTTACCGACACCGGTTTCCGATGATGGATTGCACCCCTGGAATCGGCTATGCCTCCACGTTGCCCTCCAACACATCGGCAAGCGTGATGCGGTCGATATAGGCGTTGATGGCATTACCCATCCCCCGCCAGAAGCCGCGCGCCTCGCAGCCGCCCGCAAGATCGCATTTGCCCTCATCGTCCACACATGCGACCGGCATGCAGGAACCTTCCGTGGCGCGCAGCACGTCGCCGATGCGGATTTGATCCGCGGGCTGTGCCAGATAGTATCCGCCGCTCACGCCGCGAATGCTCTTCAGCACCCCTGCACGCACGAGAGCACCGCCCAGCTGCTCCAAATACTTGACGGAAAGCCCCTGGCGTTGCGCGGCTTGTCTCATAGTGACAAGCGCGCCCGCCTCCCCCTGCTTGGCGATATCGATCATAAGCCTGAGGGCATAGCGCCCCCTTGTCGAAACCATCATCGTAGCGTCCAATCCTCACCTTGTCGCGCCCCGCTTCCCCAACGAGACGAACGCCCGCTTGTTTGCGCACATGCGCAAGCATCCCGAAATCACGCGCAAAAACACCTACAAGAGCGTGCACATCAGGCTAAAACCAACAATGAGACGAGCATATTAGAAGTAAGTTAGTATCAATTGGATTAACGCCGTTAACGTGCGTCAGCGGCGGGAAATCACTATGAGCGGCATTTGAAAACCCCACGTTCAAACCATGGACGGGCACCCCGCGCCCCACGCCGTTTGCTACCATAACGCCTATGAATAGCAGAAACCGCAACGGGCGACCCGCCCGAACCCCATCATCAACGCGCAACCCTTCCACGAAGCCCCGCGTCTCATCATCGATGAACAATGGCTCCGCGCGGCCCCGCACCTCTTTGCCAGCGCGCAACGCATCCACGCGACCTGGATCGACTCGCCCCCAGCAACGCCCACGTCGTAGCACCAGCGCCCGCAAGCCGTTCGTCATCCTTGCGTTCGCGCTTGCGCTCATCGTCGTCGGCATATCGGCATGCAACGCAACATCGGCGCTGCTCAACGGCTCGTCGCAAGAAGAAACCTCTCGCTCGGCCAACACAAAGCAACCTTACGTCAGCCCATACGACTTCTCGGGGCTCTCCCAACAAAACGGCAGGTTCTCATACTCTGAAAACGGGGTCGAGAAATCGCAGACGGGAATCGATGTGTCCGAAATGCAAGGCGCCATCGACTGGGAGCAGGTTGCAAGCGACGGAATCCAGTTCGCCTTTGTGCGCGCCGGCTACCGCGGCACCACCGAAGGCGGCCTGTTCGCGGACGCCCGCCTGAATGAGAACCTTGCAGGAGCAGCCGATGCCAGCTTGCAGACCGGCGTGTACTTTTACTCGCAAGCCACCAGCGCCGAGGAGGCGCAGGAAGAGGCCGACTTCGTGCTTGACCAGCTTGGCGGCCGCAAGCTCGACCTTCCCATAACCTTCGACCACGAGAAGGATACGACGGTGAACGCACGCGGCAATAACGTGGACCGGGACACCCTCACCGCAGCTGCGCTGGCGTTCTGCCAACGCATCGAGCAAGCAGGTTACCGCTCCATGGTGTATGGCAACAAAGTGGATATCGCCCGCATGAACCTGGATAGCCTAGGCGATCGCCCCGTCTGGTTCGCCGAATACAACGCGCTGCAGCCCTCCGGGCAGTTCGATTTCGTGCTGTGGCAGTACAGCAACACCGGCAGCGTTGCCGGCATTTCCACCCCCGTCGACATGAACCTGTGCTTCACCGATATGCTCTAAACGCGAAATCTCGCAGCTCGGCAAAACCTGAAGCTAACTTCATGTGCTAGCGTGCGTAATGAAACCACCCGCAACGCGAAAGGTCCTCCATGAGCACCGACACCCCCGCCCCGCTTCCCGCTGAGCTTTCCAAGAAGCACGAAGCGCTGAAAGAGCATCTGACAAAACTGGGAGCGGTTGCCGTAGCGTTTTCCGGCGGAGTGGACTCCACCCTGCTGCTAGGTGTTGCCGCCGATGTGCTTGGCGACAACACCGTCGCCATCACCGCCTGCGCGCAGATGATTCCCGCACGAGAGGTTCGCGAAGCCAGCGATTTTTGCGCCAAGCGGGGCATCCGCCATGTGGTGATGGACGTCGACGCCTTGACCATACCCGGCTTCGCCGAAAACCCCGCAGATCGATGCTACCTATGCAAAAGCGCATTGTTCGCCCGCATCATGGATCAAGCCGCGCGCCTGGGAATACCCTACGTGGCCGAAGGCACCAACACCAGCGACCTAGGCGATTACCGCCCTGGGCTTAAGGCTCTTGGCGAGCTGAAGGTGGACAGCCCCTTGCTGGCAGCAGGTTTATCGAAAGCCGATGTTCGCGCCCTGTCCCGCAAGCTTGGCCTTCCAACCTGGGACAAACCCTCTTACGCGTGCCTTGCAAGCCGCATCCCCTACAACGAGGCCATCACTGCCGAAAAGCTTCGATCCGTCGAGCATGCCGAGGATGCGCTTATGAACGCAGGCTTTCCCCAGATACGCTGCCGCGCCCATGGGGACCTTGCGCGCATCGAGGTAGCGCCCGACCAGCGAGCGGCACTTATGGACGCGCTGATATCCACCGACCTGACCGAGCGCATACACGATGCGGGGTTCGTCTACGTGACCGTTGACGCCGACGGCTATCGCACCGGCAGCCTCAACCAAAACGTTCCCGAATAGACCAAAGGCAATGGCGGCGCCTTGCGAACCGTATGCGGCATCTTCAAACGCGCCAACCCCCTTCTGCGCAGCACAAGTTACCGCGCAGCTAAGCTAAATGCTAAGCAGACACCCCACCACAACTCCACGCCGCGGCACGTGCGGCAAGGGGGGCTACTGCCAGCGCCCTGCACCGCACAAGTCGTAGCCGCGACAAATGCCATAACCGCTCCCGCCATTATCCCGCTCTGCGGCATACGGGGCTAGCGAGTTGCCACCAGCGCCCTGCGCTGAGCAAGCAAGCCGCCGCCACCGTGTCCGTCAACCCGCGGTCGACGGACAGCAGGGTTCTACGACCGACGCGAGCTGCCGTACGCTGCGTTCTTGCGATTGCCGAAGGCGCTGCCTTTGCGCGCGCTCTTCTTCAGGTCCTTGAGCACATCCGCCTCGCTTTCGCCCTCCACGCCGGCACGCAGGCGCACCACCTCGTCTCGCAAGCGCGCCGCCTCCTCAAAGTCCATGTTGCGCGACGCCTCCGCCATATCTTCCTCCATGCTGGAGATAACGCGCAGCACCTCTTCGCGCGACAGCTCGGCAAGCTGCATGTTCACCTGCTCAGATGACACATCGCCCATTTCCCCATGCACGTAGCTCATGATGTCCACGACCGCCTTCGTGACCGTTTTGGGCGTGATGCCGTGCTCTTCGTTGTAGGCCATCTGGATGCTGCGACGGCGCCGCGTTTCGGAGATTGCCAGGTCCATGGAGTCGGTGGTTTTGTCGGCATACATGATTACCTGGCCGTTCGCGTTACGAGCAGCGCGGCCGATGGTCTGGATCAGGCTGCGCTGGTTTCGCAGGAAGCCCTCCTTGTCGGCGTCGAGAATGGCTACCAACGTTACCTCGGGCAGGTCCAGGCCCTCGCGCAGCAGGTTGATTCCCACCAGCACATCGAACTTGCCCAAACGCAGATCGCGCAGGATGTCCACGCGCTCAAGCGTGCCGATGTCGCTGTGCATGTAGCGGGCGCGTAAGCCGCGGTCCAAGAGGTGGTCGGTCAAATCCTCGGCCATCTTCTTGGTAAGCGTGGTTATGAGCACGCGCTCGTTGCGGTCGGCGCGCTCCTTCGCCTCGTCGATGATGTCGTCGATCTGGCTTGCACTGCCGCGCACGATGATCTCGGGATCCAGCAGGCCCGTGGGGCGGATGATCTGCTCCACCTGCTGCTGGCTGACCTTCAGCTCGTAATCGCCGGGCGTTGCCGACACGTAGATGAACTGCGGCACGCGCTCCTCGAACTCGTCGAAACGCAGCGGACGGTTATCCAAACAGCTGGGCAGCCGGAACCCATGCTCGGTCAAGGTGATCTTGCGGCTGCGGTCGCCCTCATGCATGCCGCGGATTTGGGGCACCGTCACATGGCTCTCGTCGATGATGCATAGGAAATCGTCCGGGAAATAGTCGATGAGCGTGTACGGGGGCTCTCCAGGCTCGCGCCCGTCCAAATGCCGGGAATAGTTCTCGATGCCGCTGCAAAAGCCCATGGTCTCCAGCATCTCAAGATCGTAGTTCACGCGCATCTCCAGCCGCTGGGCCTCAAGCAGCTTGCCCTCCTCTTTAAACTGCTGCAGGCGCTCGCGCAGCTCCTCTTGGATGGTTTTGATAGCGTGCTCCATCTTCGGGCGCGCCGTCACGTAATGGGAGGCCGGCCAGATGGGCAGGGCCTCATAGGCTTGCAACACCTCGCCCGTGACGTTGTCGATCTCGGAAATCTGCTCTATCTCATCGCCCCAGAACTCCACGCGCACCGGATTGTCCGCGTACGGCGGGAACACATCGAGGTTATCCCCGCGCACGCGGAACGTGCCGCGTTTCAGCTCGTAGTCGTTGCGGTCGTACTGGATGTCGATAAGGTCGTGGATCATCTGGTCGCGATCCATCTCCTTCTGCTTGTCCACGAACACGGCCATGCCCGCGTAATCCATGGGGCTGCCGATACCGTAGATGCAGCTGACCGACGCCACCACGATGACGTCGCGCCTGGAAAGGAGCGCGCTGGTGGCGGCATGGCGCAGCTTCTCCACCTCTTCGTTGATGGAGGCGTCCTTCTCGATGAACGTGTCCGACGAGGGCACATACGCTTCGGGCTGGTAATAATCGTAGTAGCTGACGAAATACACCACGGCATTGTCGGGGAAGAACTCCTTCAGCTCGCTTGCAAGCTGAGCGGCAAGCGTCTTGTTCGGCGCCATGACAAGCGTGGGGCGCTGCACCGCCTCGATGGTTTTCGCCATGGTGAACGTTTTGCCCGAGCCCGTAACGCCCAGAAGCGTTTGATACCGCAGCCCTTCCTCTACGCCCTGTGCCAGCTTCTTGATGGCCTGCGGCTGATCGCCTGAAGGCTCATAAGGGCTGACCGCTCGAAACGGCGTGTTCGCAAGGCGCACTTCGGGCAGCTTGCCCTCCATTGTCATGCCCTCGATGTTCTTCAGATGGCTGCTCATATGCAATCACGTCCTTCGCAGGCGCTTCCTTCGAATCAGTGCCCGAAGTCTATCACGGCATACGGAAAAGAACAAGTGTACGTTTTCGCTTCACATACGCGACAACGCAAAAGGCCCCTGCAGCATGCGGCATCTGGCAAAGCCAGGCGCCGCACCGCAGGGGCCCGCAACGTTTCAAACGATCGCGCCCATCAGCGCGAAGCCGTCCTAGTCCAGCGTCTTGCTGTACTCACGCCACCACTGCTCGACCTGCTCGCGCAGCTGCTCGGGCGTGCCATCGTTGTTGAACACCACGTCGGATTGCTCGATGCGATCCGCATCGCTGATCTGGCGGGCGATGCGGCGACGCACATCCTGCTCGTCCCAGCCGCCTGCAACGGCGCGCTCGATGCGGTCGTCAAGCGGGGCCAGCACGGCGATGACCACGTCGGCGCCGTTGGCCATGGACACCTGGCGATTTTTGAACACGGAATATTCCACCACCACGGCCTTGTTGCCCTGGCGCTCAAGCTCGTCGAGCTGATCGGTGAACGCCTCCTCGATGCGCGGCATGGTGATGCGGTTGAGCTTGCGCGTCTCCGCCGGCGTGGCGAAAGCCTTCGCCGCCACCTTCGAGCGCACGATCTGACCATCAGCGCCCAGGATATCGGCGCCGAACGCCTCTACCAGGTCGGCTTTGACCGTATCCCACAGCAGCACGTCATGACCGACCTTGTCGAGGTCGATGTACGGGACTCCCTGCTCGGCCAGGACCTTGCGGGCCGTCGATTTGCCGGCGCCCATGCCGCCGATGACGAACAGCTTCTTCATACCCATGCCTGCCTCCTTTGTCGGCATCGCAGCGTTACCTTCACGCATATCTTCTTCATATGATACACGCACCACACAGCCGAAACGGACGGCACGTGCCATCATTTGCCAACAGGTTACGGTAGGCGGCACTGGTATACTGAGGCGATGTGCTGCGGATTAAGGGAGCGCAGCAGATGAGAAGGGAACTATCATGCCGGAAACGCCGGCTGGGAGCCACGCACGCAACCGTTCGCGAAGCGCATACGCAAGCCCCGCATCGGATTCTTACACGCAACACCGTTCCAATGTGCACGGCCGCGCCTCAAGCGTCGCAGCCACCGCATCGCATGGCACCCGCCGCGCAAACGCCGTAACGGACGGCCGTCACGACAGTGCGCACGGCGCATCACCGCGGACCTCGCGCACATCCGGCAGCGTAGAGCAGCCCAAGCGGAAGAAATCACGCTACATCCCTGCCCTCGATGGCCTACGCGCACTTGCCGTGCTCGGCGTCATCGCCTACCACATGGGCATGGCCTGGATGCCCGGCGGCCTGCTCGGCGTCACCGTGTTCTTCGTGCTGTCGGGCTACCTGATCACCAGTCTATTGCTCATCGAATGGGACTCCACGGGCACCATCGACCTGCCGCAGTTCTGGCTACGGCGCGTGAAACGCCTATTCCCGGCCATCGCCTTCGTCATCATAGTCACCGCCGTGCTCTGCACGTTGTTCGACCACAGCCTGCTCACGAAGCTGCGCGAGGACATGTGGGCGGCGCTTTGCTGGGTGACCAACTGGTGGTACATCCTGCGCGACGTATCCTACTTCGACGCCCTAGGCGCCCCGAGCCCTGTCACGCATTTCTGGTCGCTCGCCATCGAGGAGCAATTCTACGTGGTTTGGCCCGTGGTGCTCATCCTTGCGCACAAGTTCGGCGTGAAGCGCACCCATATGCGCAACGCTACCTTCGTGCTCGCCTTGGCATCCGCGCTTGAAATGGCGCTTCTGTTCAACCCCGGCGCCGACCCCTCGCGCGTATACTACGGAACCGATACCCGCGCGTTCAGCCTGCTCATCGGCGCATGGCTTGCCTTCGTATGGCCGTCGAACCAACTTGGCGCGAACAACGAGATCCACCTTGACCACAGCGTTCGGCTGGCGCTTGACGCCGTGGGCGGCATCGCGCTCATTGGCTTGGTGGCCATGATGGCGGGCATCGAAGGCACGTCGGCGTTCATGTACCGCGGCGGCATCCTGCTCGCCTCCGTGATCACCATGGTCATCATCGCCGTCATCGTGCACCCGTCTAGCCTGTTGGCGAAGGTGTTCGCCGCAAAACCGCTCGTATGGATCGGCCTGCACTCCTACGGCATGTACCTGTGGCACTACCCTATCCTTCTGCTCATGAACCCGCGCAGCAACATCGAAGGCACCCCGTGGTGGATGTACCTGGTGGAGTTCGCCGTCATCTTCGCCATCTCATGGTTCTCCTACAAGTTCGTGGAAGACCCCATCCGCCATGGCGCCATCGGGAAGTTCGTGGGCGACGTGCGTAGCGGGCAGATCCTGCTTGCCGATTGGCTCCGTACCCATGCCCTGCCCACGGCCGCGGCCTCCGTGCTCACCATCGTCTGCATCGGCGGGCTGATCTTTGTGCCCGACACTTCCGCACTTGAGGGCGGCGATCTGCTGAAGGACGAATCGGCGCATGTCGCAGGCTTGCCTGCAGATACGTCGGGCACCACCGCAGCAGCCGAGAAGCCCAAGCTCGACGTGCTCATGATCGGCGACTCTGTATCGGTTCGCGCCATTCCCAACTTCACCGAAACGTTCCCCTACGGCGCCATCGATGCCGCCGTGAACCGTCAGCTCACCGTCGGCGAGGAAGTGTACCGCTCCTACGCCGAGCAGGACATCGTGGGTGATGTGGTGGTGTTCGCCCTGGGAACGAACGGACAGGCCACTGACGAGCAGCTGGACGACCTGCTTGGCGTGGTGGGCACCGACAAGCACGTGTTCTTCGTGAACACCCGCAGCCCGCAAAGCTGGATGGCGGAGACGAACGCCGCGCTCGACCGCGCCGTCGAGCGTTACAGCAACGTGCAGGTGATCGACTGGTACAGCCTGAGCGCATCGCATGGCACCTGGTTCGACGGAGACGGCACGCATCTGTCCTCGGAAGGCGCACAAGCCTATATCGACATGGTCCACGATGCTATTGGAAGCCTTCTACCCGAGCACAAGGAAGGCGACCAAGTTGCACACGCAGAAACGCCTATGGAAGCCGCAACCTCCAAGGCCATTGCGGCCCAGCAGGCAGCCGTTGCCTCCATTGCCACCAACATCGCCAACAGCCTAGGGGAGCACCCGCAGGAATAAGCGCATCTAATCAGCGGGCGCACGAATCGAACGATCGGGCCGCAATCGCATGCGAATCAACGCATCACGATTGCGGCCCGATTTGCGTTATGAAGCGAGCGCCTTTAGATAATCTGCAAACGCAACAAGGCCCCCGGCGTATGCCGGGGGCCTTGCGGATGCTAAGCGGTTGCTTGAAGCTTGAGGCTTAGGTCAGCTTATTCAGCCTGCTCCTCAGCGGGCTTGTCAGCCTTCTTCTCGCGCTTCTTGGCCGGCTTCTCCTCAACCTGGATGGACTCATCCACGGGGATCTCGAAGCCCATCTCAGCAGCAGCAGCCTTCATGGACAGGCTGATGCGACGACGGTCGGGGTTGATCTCCATGACCTTGACCTTGACCATGTCGCCGGGCTTGACGACCTGAGCAGGCGTGTCGATGTGACGCATGGCCATCTCGGAGATGTGCACCAGGCCCTCGATGGACTGGCCCAGCTCGACGAAGGCGCCGAACGGGACGGTCTTGGTGACCTTGCCGTCAACAATGGAGCCGACCGGGTAGCTCTCGACCAGCTTGATCCACGGATCCTCGGTGGTCTGCTTCAGACCCAGGGAGATGCGCTCGCGCTGCAGATCGACGTCCAGAACCTCGACCTCGACCTCGTCGCCGACCTTGACGACCTCGGACGGATGGTTGACGTGGTTCCAGGACAGCTCGGAGATGTGGACCAGACCGTCGATGCCGCCCAGGTCAACGAAGGCGCCGAAGTCGACGATGCTGGAAACCGTGCCCTTGAGGCGCATGCCCTTGGACAGCTTGGAGAGGATCTCGGCGCGCTCGTTCTTGCGGCCTTCCTCAAGCAGCACGCGACGGGACAGGACAACGTTGTTGCGGTTGCGGTCCATCTCGATGACGCGGGCCTCGATCTCGGTGTGCAGGTACATGTCCAGGTCCTTGACGCGACGCAGGTCGACCAAGGACGCAGGCAGGAAGCCGCGCAGGCCGATGTCCAGGATCAGGCCGCCCTTGACAACCTCGATAACCTCGCCGGTGACGGTCTCGCCAGCCTTGAACTTCTCCTCAACGCTGATCCAGGCGCGCTCGTACTCGGCACGCTTCTTGGACAGGATCAGACGGCCGTCCTTGTCCTCCTTCTGCAGGACCAGAGCCTCGATCTCGTCGCCGAGATTGACGATTTCGGACGGATCGGCGTCCTTGCGGATGGACAGCTCGCGGACGGGCACAACGCCCTCGGACTTGAATCCGATGTCCACCAGCACCTCGTCATGCTCGATCTTGACAACCGTGCCGTTGACCAGGTCGCCCTCGTCGAACTCGGTCAGCGTGCCGTCGATCATCTGGTTCATCTGATCGTCGGAGATGTCCTCGAAGTCGATGACGGACGTGTTCTTGATGTCGGTCAAAACGGACCCCTTCCATACTTTGCCGGGGACCCTTCGTCATGAATGATTGCTACATAAACCATGTTCGCTTGCAGGAGATGCTCCCTTTTAGCAGTGCAACAAACATGTCTCGGGGGCCTACATTACCAATGCTTACGGGACCTTCCCATAAGCCAATCGAGTATACCATGCGCAATGCGGCATCCAAGCCACTATTTTCCAACAGCGTTCCGCCCTGCACGATTTCTACGCGGAATGGCAAGCCGTTCGTTTCGCGCCCTTGCACCGCCGCCTTGCGATCCGGCCGCGCGCTGCGCGACGACCAGCCGTTTCGAGCTCACCCCCCTAAACACCCAGATTGGAGGACGAGAACCAACGCGCTATGCGCTATTCCCCGCTATTACGGCGACAATCAGGGCACACGCCGGAAAACGCCAGGTCGAAGCCCGTTACCTGGAACCCGTAATCGTTCACGATACGCGCAAAGGGATCGACCCCCTCCGTCTCGATATCGAAGACGCCTCCGCAACGGCTGCACTTCGCATGGAAGTGGTTATCGCAGCGGAAGTCGTAGCGGTCCGCCGCGTTGGGCACGGGGATGCGCAAAACCTCCCCGCGATCCGACAACACGCTCAAGTTGCGATACACGGTGGCGCGGGACACGTTGGGGTGATCGCGGTGGACCACATCGTAGATATCCGCCGACGTCGGATGGTTGTGCAGCGAGCGCACCGCATCGAGCACCACCGCGCGTTGCTTAGCGTTGCGCGAGCCGCGCGGGCTCTGAACCTGGCCGTTCGAAGTCATCGCGTTGCTCCTATCCTTTTTGTCAGACTTTCTTCTTAATAGGATTTTATATCGCTAGTAAGCCTTATGCAATTCACTCACAACCATTCGACGGCGTAAAGTTGATGGGGGTTCAGATTCTCCTATCCAGGTT
>NZ_QUCY01000015.1:0-70903 GCF_003474385.1 Eggerthella sp. AM16-19 | reverse complement strand
CCACGCCGCCGCGGCGGCCGGCAACTCCCGTCCCCTCGCGCCCGTTTGCGCCCCGGGCGCTTGCGCGGCCACTAGTCGGCCCCGTTCGCGCGGGCGTTCTTCACTGCCTCGCCGGAAGACGCCGAGGACCCTCCCGCCGCGGCGCCGCTGGTCGCCTGCGCCGAGCCGGCGGCAGCCGACGCCCCCGCGGACGCAGAAGCGGATGCCGTCGTGCCCGAACCCGATTCGCCGGAAGCCCCCTCGGAGCCTTCGGCCGCACCGTTTTCCTGCACCAGGTACAGCTTGCCGGTGTTCGGGTCCTGGTACACCTTGCCCGCGTCGATGTAGTACGAGCCGCCCGATGTCACGTCCTCGGGCATCTGCTCGGGGTCGACCTCCTCCATGCTCGACTCGTCAACCTCGTCCATCGTCGTGATGGCGATGTTCCAATGCAGCATGAGCATGACCAGGAAGCCGCAGGCCAGAACCAGCATGCAGTCGACCATGTTCACGATGTAGGCGGACGGGTTCGCATCCTCGCCCATGTCCGCGCCGCTGCGGCGAAACGAGCTGCAGCGAAAATCGCGATGCATGCTACTCGCCGCCCTTCGCCGTCGCCGGCTCCGCGGCGGCCTCGGGCGCGGCATCGGCGCCGGCAGCCGCAACCGTCGCAGGCTGAGCCTTCGCCGCACGATCCATCTGCTTGAACTCCTCCATCGGGTCGCCGTCGTAGTTCGCCGGCAGCTTCACGCCCGCCTTGCGCGCCTCGGCGGCCTTATCGAGCACGCACGTCATGAGCGACTCCAAGGCGCCCAGGTACTCGCCGTACCAGCCGCTGCGCACCTTCGACACGATGAGGGAGACGACGGCGCAAGTCAGGCCGCACACCGTCGCGTCGAACGCCACCGTCAGCGACTGCGACAGCAGCGTGACGTTGTTCTGGCCCAGCGCCACGATGCCCGGGCCCAGCGGGATCAACGTGCCCATAAGGCCCAGAAGCGGCGCGATCTTGGAAATGGTGTCGGTCCAGGCCAGGCGGCGCTTGCAAACGCCCTCGGCGCGGCCGATCTGGTTCTGCGCCAACGCGAACAGCGGTTCCTCGGGCAGGCCCATATTGCGGGCCGCCGTGATGAGCGCAGCCTTCTGGTAGCGCAAAAGCTGGCCGTCGGAGACCACCTGCGCCACGTCGCCATAGTCGGCGTCGTTAATCTGGTTCACGATGCGCGGCATGTTCTGCTTGAAATGGCGGCGCTCGGTGAAGAACTCCACGATGACCGCGCCAAGAAAGAACAGCGTCACGGCGATCAGCGCCACGATGAGTACCATGACGGGCGTGAGCAGGCCCTGCGCGATGCCGTGCAGGATATCGGGAAGGTAGGTGTCGTTGTACAGGTCCACGGGTTCTCTCCTTTTATCTAACGCTTGCCATACGGCGGATAGCTGTTGCCTAGCAGGTCCTTCGCCTGGTCGTCGGTGATGTCGCACCAGTACAGCAGGCTGTAGAACCGTTTCACTTCCTCGACCATGTCCACGTCATAGCGGTCGGGGTAGAGCATGTTCGCCACCCACTGCAGGCCTAGGAAGCGGTTGACTCCCGGCGGGCGGTCGCACCAGGCGAACGGCGCGTTGGGCATGGTGTACACGCGCCCGTCGCGCACGGCGCGGATAACGGCCCAGTCGGAGCTGGTGCGGATGATCTCATCGGCGCCGCCGCGGATAACGTCGTCCCACGCGATGATGACCTCGGGGTCCCACTGGATAACCGACTCCAGCGACACCGACGACATGCCGTAGCCGCTGGTGGACACAGGCACTGCGGCCACGTTGCGCGCGCCGGCCTCGGCGAACGTGCGCGCGTGCAGCGACTCGTTGGGCTCGGAGGCCAGGCCGAACGGACCCTCGGCGTAGTACAGCGACACCTTCCGCTCATCGGGGATGTCGCCCACCGCGGCGCGTACGTCGTCGTAGATGCCCTCGCAGTACGCGGCGATCTTCTCGGCGCGGGCGGTCTGGCCCATGATGTCGCCGATGAAGCGGTACGCGTTCATGACGTTCGTGAACGAACCATCCACCATGACCACGGGGATGTCCGTCTGGTCCTGCAGGTTGTTGCAGGTGGAGATGTCGGACGAGGAAATGGCCACGGCGCTGACGTCGAACACCAGCTGGATGTCCTCTGTCATGAGCATCTCCAAGTCGATCTCGCCGCCGCCGGCGAGCGAGCCCATGTACTTGAGCTTGCCCATGTCGTCGGGCAGGTAGGCCAGCTCCTCGTCGGTGAACTGGTAGGCGCAGCCGCCCTGCAGCTCGGGCGCCAGGCTGAACACGTAGATCTCGGCCAGGCCCGAGGTGAAGTAGATGCGCTCGAGCTTGTCGGTGGTCGGGATGACCACCTCGCGGCCCGCATGGTCCACCACCTTGCGCTCGCCGCGGAAGAAGGCGTCGCCGGCCTCGGAGCGGCACCCCGTCAGCGAGGACAGCGCGCCGGGCAGCGCCAGCGTCAACGCCGCCGCGCCGCCGAACTTGATGAACGAGCGGCGCGTGATGCCACCCGATGCGGATTGCTGGTTGGTTTGCAACGTTCATTCCCCCCTATTTCGTTGCGGATAACTTCGATCGAAGGCTATTCGACGGAGATCTGGCGCGGGTCGTAGCCGTCGAGCAGCGCCGCGGCCAACGTGGCGCGGTCATCGATGGCCCATGCGCCGTCGGAGCCGCGCGTCACCGGGACGGCGATCTCCAGACGGTCGGTACCCACCTGGGCATTTTCCACGACGGCGGCGAAGCGCTCGTTCGCATAGCCGTCGCGCATGGCGTCCGCGCCATCCGCCAGCGCCTGATCGCGCGCCTGCTCGAGGATGGGCAGCACCTCGGCCATGCGCTTGGCGTTGAACGCCACGTGCACCGTGGCCGAATCGCCCTGCACATCCGCCCCCGAAACCTCGGCATCGGTCCCGTCGAAATACCATTCGCAGAACGCATCCTCGCCCACGCCGTAATCCTGCGGGTAGAAGAGCACGCTGGAAAGCAGCTCCGACGCCGTGCCGCTTTCCGTGGCAAGCTCGGAGATGACCGACGCGACGGCGTCCTGGGCAGCTTGCTCCTGCGACGCGGTGCCGCTGCGCCCCATCATGCCTGCGGACGCGATCAAAGACGCAGCAAGGGCCGCGGCGCACACCTTCCCGCGCACGAACGAGACGACGCCGTGCGTCCTTGATTCCATCTGCAACATGTGCCGTTCCTTTCTCGTGCGGCCCCGCGGCATCGCGCCGCGGGGCCTTCGTTTCAGCAAGGGCGGCCCATAGGTTCGGGCCGCCCGTTCGCCGACGCGGGGAAACCGATCATCCGGCACCCCGCGCCGGCAGCGAGCCTAACGGCTCATGCGACGGCGGGCGAAGGCCGCGACGATCGCGGCGACGACGATCGCGCACACCGCGGCGACGATGCCGCCGAGCACGCCGTCGCCCGTGGGCACCAACGCGGTCGCGTTACCCGCAGCGGGAGCAGCGCCCACGGCAGGGGCGGCGCCCGCCTGCGGGGCGGCAGCCGCACCGGTGGGGCCGGTCGGTCCGGTCACCTGATCGCTCGGAACGGACGCCGCTGGGGCCTTCGCGATGGCGAACGTGCCAGAGGCCGTGCCGGCGTAGTTGCCCTTGAACGTGACCGTGTAGCCGGCCGTGCCCACTTCGACGTTGTTGGCGTACGCCACGTCGTAGTCGACACCGGCGGCCAACGTCACGCCGTTGTACACAACGGTCAGGGCGGGCTCGAGCGCCGCACCGGTGTAGATCTGGCCCGGAGCGGTAATGGTGACCACATCCTTCGCCAGGTTCCTCGGGGCGACCTTCACGGCAACCATGACGCTTGCGGCGTTGTAGTTGTCCGCGTCAGCCGGGGCGAAACGCACCGTCATGCAGGCGATGCCGGACTCGGCCACCTGCGGCATGCGCTGCGGGTCATCCCAGGCGAACGTGCCGGCAGCGCTTGCCGTGCCGCCCGCAAGCGTGCTCTCCCCAAGCGTCTGGCCGTACACCAGGTCGGTTGCGGAAGGCGTCGCCATGATAACGGGCGTGGCCTTGCTCACCGTCAGCGCCACCAGGCGCTTGACCGTCTTGGTTGCCGGATCCCAACCATCGACCACGGAGTAGTCGGTGGAGTCGAGCTGCTCGTCGGCGGGGGTGAACACGGCAGCGTAGGCGCCGCACTTCACCGTCGGGACCGTGAAGGCGTCAGCCCATTCCCAGCCTTCGGGCAGCGTGATGCCCGCAAGCGTGACCGTCGGGTCGTAGGCCACCGGGTCGAGCACCGGGTTGGCAAGCACGCCCGCGATCTTCGTGCGCACATTCAGCGGCTCGGAAACGGCGTCCTCGTAGTTGGGCATGTCGGATACCTTCGCGTACACGTAGTAGGCTGTATCGGAATCCAGGCCGGCGAAGCTTGCGGAATCCTGCCATGCAAGGGCCGAGACGTCGGCGCCCGCAGAGGACGAGATCGCGTACTGCACCGCTGCGGAGGTTTCGCCGTCCAGCGCCGTTGCCGGCTTGGCCTGGGCCGTCACCGTCACGGAGTTGGAGGAGGCGTCGAAGCCCTCGCCATCCCACGCGATGAAGTTGAGGGCCTTCGCCACCACCAAATCCACCGGATCGGTGGTGGCGGAAACGGCTTCGCCCTTCGCATCCTTCGCGGAAACCACGCAGTACACCGTGTAGGTGCCTGCGGGCTTGCCGGCAGGCAACTCGTAGGTCGCCGATGTCGCGCCCTCGATGGGCGTGCCGGCAACGCGGGCGCGCGCCGCGGCATCGACGCTGTACCACTGGTAGGACGCGTCGGCAAGATCGCTCATGAGCTTCGCATCGACGGTCGCCGTGATGTCGCCCTGCTTGTAGCCGAACGAGCCTTCGCCGCCCTTGACCTCCGCGATGGAGATCTGCTGCTGGAACACCAGCTTCGTGAGGCCCGACCAGAAGCGGTTGCCGCCCGCGGCGCCGTCCCAGGCGCCCATGATGCTGACGATGCCGGAGCCGGAGCCCATCTCCTGGGCGCCCTCGAGCGCCTCGGAGACCGTGGTGCCGCTGCCCTTCGCATAAGTCAGCATGACGCCCGCGGGCAACGTGCCGTCGGATTCGCCGAGCACGGCGTCGCTTTCGGCGTTGGGATACCACTTGCCGGCGTTGGCATCGTCGAGCGTTCCGTTCCAAGCCTTCGGGCTGGTCTTGTCGAAGAAGAGCTTGTCGCTGCCCGAGATGTCAAGGCCCAGGTTGGCGATCAGATCGCTGAACGTGACATAGTCCGTGGAACGGTAGACGTTCCACTTTCCGCCCTTGTAGTACTGGCCGCGCGCCTCACCGTCCGCCTTCCAATTCAGCAGGTCGGCGTAGCTTGCGTCCTTCGATGCGATGACGTTGCCCTCGGCGTCCTGCGTCTCGACCGTCAGCGCGGTAGCGGCGTTGCGCGTCACCTCGACGGTGGCCACGTTGCTCCAGAAGCGGTTGCCGCCCGCGGTGTTGTCACACACGCCCATAAGCTGCAGCGGTGCCTTCGACGTGTCCAGCTTGGCGTCGGAGGACTCCGCCGCCGCCAGCGCGGCCGCCGGGGTGGCGCCCACTCCGGTGGTGTAGCTCAGCGCCAGGCCCGCCGGCAGCGTCTGCGCGGCGGCGCCCAGGTTCACCGTGGAGCCCTGGGATTCGGCATTGGGATACCAGGCGCCGCTGTTCATGGTGCCCAAGGTGCCCGACCACTTGCCGCTACCGTCGGCGGCGCACGCCTTCACGACGTCATATGCGCCTACGGAAAGGCCCAGGTTGGCGAACAGGTCGTTATACGTCACGTAATTCGTGGAGCGGTAGACGTTCCACTTGCCGCCCTTGGCGTACTGGCCGATCGCCGGCTCGCCGTCGGTGGCGGCCATGGCCTGAAGGTCGGACGCGGACACGCTCTTCGTCTCGATCACCGTGCCGTCGGCATCCTGCACCTTGACGACAAGGGCGCCCTCGGCAGCCTCTTCCCACTTCGCGTACAACACCTTGTCTGCGGTCACCGGGGTGGCGAAATCGTACGCGGAGTCGGCAAGCGTCTTGCCGCCGTCGGAGCTTTCGAACCAGCCGACGAATGTGCTGTCGGCCTTGGCCGGATCGATTGCGGGTTTCGCAGCAGCAGCGCCCTTGTCCACGGTTTGCGCCTCGGGCACCGGCATGCCGCCGAGCGCGTCGAAGCTTACCGTGAACGAGGCCTTCTCGGGGACCTTGCCCATCGATTCGAACTTCCAGTTGTTGGTCTTCACCATGTTCTGGGCGAACGTCGCGGCGGCGGTGCCGTCATAGGCCTTCGCCGTTACACCGTACACGCCATAGAACGAGCTCTTGGTAAGCACGCTCGTGGCGAACGTAGGCATGCTGCCGGATTCGCTCAGGAACGTCACGCTCTTCAGCACGCCGTTGTCGCCGGAGAAGGCGTTCTGCCCGATCGCCTTGACCCCCGCGGGGATGACGATCTCGGAGATGCCCGTCTTGGCGAAGGCGAAGTTGCCGATCTCCTCAAGCTGCGAGCCCTCGGCGAACGTGACGGACTTCAGCTGCGCCATGGAGGCATCGCCGGTGGTGGAGGCGCCGAACGCGTACGCGCCCAGCGACTTCACCGTTGCGGGGACGCTCACGCTGGCGATCTTGCCCTTGGACTCGTTGGCCTTCGAACCGGAGAAATCGCTTGCCAGGCCGCCGAACGCCTTGTCGCCGATGGCCGTTACCGTATAGGCCTTGCCGTCGTGCTCGACCGTCTCGGGAATGGTCAGGTCGAACGCATCCAGCGCGCCGTTGTACTCGACGCCGGTCACCGTGGCGGTGCCGTCGGCGTTGAACGTATACTGCAGCTCATACGGCGTGCCCTCGACCAGGTTGAACGTGCCGGACTTCTCGCCGGCATACGCGCCCGTGCCCATGATCTTGAACGAGGCCGTGCCCAGCTTGTCGTTGCCCGTGTAGGAGATGGTGTAGTCGGTGCCTTCCGTCAGCTGCGAGCCGCCGTACCACACGGTCACGGGCGTATACACGCCGCCCTGCTCAAACACGATGTCGTCCGTGCCCTTGACCTGCGCATCGGCGATGTCGAGCTTGGCGCCCTGGTCGACGATCTTGAACTTCATGTTGTCGTAGTTGCTGAAGTTGCCGCCGGAGATGTAGCGGGCGGTCACGTAGCCGAAGTCCTCGCCGCCGGCCTTGCCCAGGTTCTCCTTGCCGGCCTCCACGACCTGGCCCTCGTTCAGCGAAGCGCCGTAGACCACCCTGTAGTCGACGCCGGGCGTCAGGGACTTGCCCTTGTACACCACGCTGTTGACCGCAGGCTTGATGTTCTTGCCCGTGTACGACACCGTCAGCAGGCCGTCGCTTTGATGCTCGGGGGAAAGATCAGCGCGCAGCGTCATGGAATCCCACGCAATGTTATCCGGGGTATCGCTTTCCTTGGGGAAGCTGATGATGCTGCCGTCATAGGACACCGACGTCGGATACGCGTTCTGCTTGAGCTTCTCGGCATCCTTGTCCCACGCGATCTTGGCCGTCTTGATGGCGAACGTGCCGTCGGCCTTGCCGGTGAAGTGCACGGAATCGGCCGCAGCGGTCACCACCATGGCGTACTTCTTCGCGTTGACGGCGCCCTTCTTGCCCGTGTCCTCGGTCGTGGCGTTGCCGGACGCGTCGACGTTCGACAGGTTCTTGTCGCTTTGATCGAAGGCGAACGTGTACTCGCTGGAGCCGATCTCCTTGCCAGCGACGTTCTTCACATGCACGCCGGATGCCACCGGCTCCTGCGCCGTCCAGTTGAACACCTTCGTGTCGAAGGTGACCGTGCAGTTCGCCAGGTCGCCCTTGTCGATGCCGTACGCGAACGAGCCGGCCTCGCCGGAGTACGCGCCGATGCCCACCACCGTGGCGGTGTAAGGCTTGCTGTCGGCAGCCGTCACCTCGATGGCGTCCTTCTGAGGAACGACGCGGAAGTCGGTATCCTGCTGCAGCTGTTTGCCGTTGAGCATGACTGTCGCCTTCGGCGTTGCGGCCAAGCCGGTGTACTGGGCGTTCGCGGCGAACTCCACCGTCGCGGCCGAAAGGTCGGTC
Organism: Eggerthella sp. AM16-19; assembly: GCF_003474385.1. Lineage (NCBI taxonomy): Bacteria > Bacillati > Actinomycetota > Coriobacteriia > Eggerthellales > Eggerthellaceae > Eggerthella > Eggerthella sp. AM16-19. Next base: position 62,819 of record NZ_QUCY01000015.1, on the reverse strand, counting down.
GCAGGCCAGTTCACCTGGGAGTTCAACGCCGGGTTGCCGCCGTTGACGATTCCGTTGGACTTGGTCCAGTACGTGCCCCAGCCGTCCTTGTCAGCATTGACGTTCAGCACGGCGATGGCGTTGGTGGTGTTGGGGTTGTAGCGCGAGACGCTATCCTGCTTGGCGGGGTCGTAGGCGTTGTTCGCCTTGAAGTCGTCCGCGGAGAACAGCACGTTGTTGTACACGGTGCCGCCGGACATCTCGGTGTCATCGGCGTACATGCCATACACCAGGCGGTCGTTGTGCACCAAGCCCGCAACCGCCACGTTATCGTGCACGTAGCCGCCGTTGTCACCCACCAGCGCGCGCTGGCGCATGTTGTCGATGGCCTTCACCGCGCCGGCGTTGTAGCAGCCGTACACCTCGGGCGTGCCCGAGGCGTTCTGCTGCTCGCCGTCCACGTCCTTCGTGAAGCAAGACAGGTTGCCCGCGATGCCGGAGGCGAAATAGCCGCCGGACTGCGTGATGGCGCCGCCCTCGCCGGTCCAGGTGCCGGCCACGATGGTGCCCAGGTTGCCGCAATACGAGACCGTGCCGTAGCTGCCGCTCACGATACCCGCCGGGAACGGCTTGGTGGCGCGACTGCCCAAGATGGTGGCCGCGGAATCGTTGATGCAGCCCGAGATCCGGGTGTACGTGCCCGCACGGCCCACGATGCCGGCCGGGAACGAATAGCCGTACACGCTGCCCGAGTTCGTGCAGTTCGTCACGGCAAGCGCGTCCGCGCCCGCGGCCATGCCGTCGTCGGAGCCTTCCTGCGTGAAGTTGCCCGAGTACGACGTGGTGGTGGTCTTCGCGCGCAGGCCGCCCACGATGCCGCCCATGCCCGAAGCATGCGGCGCGTCCAGGTAACCGGAATTCGTGCAGGTATCGATGAATCCGCGGCTGTAGCCCGCGATGCCGCCCACGTTGGAGGACTGCGAGTACACCGTGTTGCCGAAGCGGTCGAGGCCGTTGGTCTTGGGTGTGTCGACCTTCACCGAACCCGTGTTGCTGCAGTTCGAGATCGTGCCGTGCGCCGTGCCCGCAGCCTTATCGACGGTGGAATCCACGTCGCCCGCGCTGCCCACGATGCCGCCGATGTTGATAGCCAGGATGGACTGGTCCTCCCATGTGGAGTCGGCGGAATCGGCCTTGTACGGCACGCCCGGCTCGGACACGGAAACCGCGCCCGCGTTCGAAACGCCGGTCACGTCGCCCGTGCAGATGCCGGCCACGCCGCCCACGTTCTTGATGGGGAAGACGATGTCGCGCGTTTGGTCCATCGTGTGCGAAACCGTCAACGTGCCCGCGCTGGACGCGTTGGAGATGGATCCCTTCGAAGATCCCACCAGCACGCCGACGTTCTCGATGGCCTTCGTATTATCGGTGGCGGCGATGGTCAGGCTGACCGTTTTATTGATCTTCACGTTCGAGATGCTCGAGCCCTCGCCCGCCGCGCCGATGAGGCCGACGTTGGCGGTTGCGCCCTGCGCATCGATCTTCACGTTGACGATCTCATGGTCCTTGCCGTCGAACGCGCCGTCGAATGTGCGACCGCCCTGGCCGCCCACGGGCAGCGCGTCCTGGCCGAAGAAGTTCAGGTCACCGCTCAGTTCGACGGTCTTGCCCTTGAACGAGTCGACGGCCGTGCCCGCCTCGCCCTCGTCGGCGGACCCGTTCACCAGGTTGGCGAACGCGTTCCACTGACCGGGCGTCTTGATGACGTACGTCGACCCCGTGGCGTTTTTGTACCACGAGTAGTCAACGGTGAAGGAGTTCGCGATGGCGATCGCCGGAACGGCGACGAGGGCAACGGCCGCAGCCAGCACGGCCACTATCGCCTTACGCGAGAACCTCCTCCCTTTCCTCGCATGCGCAGCCGTCGACCCGCGCGACGGCGGTTGTGCATGCTGCTGCGTTTCGTGCATATGCTGCACTCCTTTCCTTCCCTTTCCGATTCAAAATCGTGTTGCTATATCAGCGACGTCGGCCTTGCCTGTCGTCGATACCAAAGAGCCGTCTGCCCGGCGCCGGCCACGACGGCCGCCGCACCCAAGGGGCCGGCGTATTTCTTGAAGGGGTTGTCATGCTCCACCGTGTGCTCCACCTCCGAAGCATTCGGGTTGGGGATCTGATACACCGAGAACGCCGGAGCGCCCGATTCGGAATCGTCCGCAGAGGCCTGCGCGCCCGTGTCGGATTGCCCGGCCGAACCCGATTGCGCGCCCTCGGCGGCGTTGTCGGCAGCATCGGAGCTGCCCTGCACGTCCGATCCACCCTGGTCTCCCTTGGCCATGCCCGAGCCGGTGCCGTTGCCCTCGTCGCCCGAGCCGCTGCCGTCGCCGGTGGTCGTGCCGTTGGAGATACCGCCGCCGCCCGGCTGATCGCCTTCGTTGTTCGAGCCGCCAGGGTTTTCGCCATTCCCGGGCTGCACCGGAGGACCGCCTGCCAGCACCACGTACAATGTGTTGATCCACTTGATCTGGAACTGCGACGTGCCGCCGTCGGGCGTGGAGCCGAACAGCAGGCGGAAGCGCGTCGCCTCGGTCATGTCGAAGTTCGGGTCGGTGCCGGCGTTTTTGATCTCATTGCTCTCGAAGGCGATGATCGGGTACACCTGCACGGCGCCCGCATAGCTGCCGATGTCGATGTTGGGGAAGTAGTAGCGGTTCGTGTCGAAGATGAACGCCGAGCTGACGGGGCGATCGATGTTGTCCGCCGTCCCGAAGTTGAGCTGGGACATGCCCGCGATGTTCACGCCCGCGTCCTCGAGCAGCGTCGACAAGGCCACGCCGCGGCCGGTCATGGTGTAGTAGGCGCTATCGCTGAGCGCGGTATAGGTGGCGGTCACCGTGCCCATGCTCTCAAGCTGCTCGAGCGAGTATTCCTTGTTGATGACGAAATGCTTATCGGAATCGTCATGCAGGTCGGCAGGCGGGTCTTCCTCGTAGTATGCCTTGACCTTGATGGAGCTTTGCGGGTGGTAATCGTCCCGCACCTCCCCGCCGGTGGGGTCCTTCGTGTTGACCGTCGCGCTGCCCGTCACCGTGGCGCCGCCATGGCCCGCAGCGCTGGCGCAGTAAATCGACGCAATGCCGTAGCGCGACGGACGGAACAGGCCCGTGGTCTGATCGATGGCGGCGATGGTGTCGCCCGCATACCATGTGACGTCGGCGATATCGCCGGTTTGCGAGGCGATGGAGCCGTTTTTCGTCGAGTACGTTTGCGTGGCCCCCGTTGCCGGGTCCACCACGTCGACCAAAGCGTAGAACTGAGCCGTGGCCGTGGACAGGTCCTGCTCAAGAACGTACGGGCCCGACAGCGCCTCCCCATCGGGGCCCGCGATGCGGATACCGGACACGTAGCGCGCATCGGTTTGCCCGGTCACCTCGATGTAGATCGTGCAGGCAAGGGGCGCGCCGCCCTGTGTGTTCGCCGTGGCGGTGGCCGTTACCGCCACGATGCCGTCGCCTACCGCGGTCAGGATACCGCCGGGGGAGATGGTGGCGATGGAGGGGTCGGACACCGACCAGCTGACGTAGCTTTGGTTCGCCACGCTCGTGCCGTCGTTCCACCAGGCCACGTTGTCGAACCACAGCGTGCCGCCCTTCGCGGAGATGCGCGCGGCGATCGCCGAGCTGGGGCTGGAGGCGACGCCGACCGTGGCGCCCGATTCGTGCGACCAGATGGAGACGTCGGAGATGTAGGGCTGCTGTGCGGACTGGGAGGGCGTTGCCGGGGTTGCGGCGGGCGACCCGCCGGCGGAGCCCGAACCAGCATCGGCGCCGAATGCATCGGGTGCGGGCATCAGCCCCGCAACCATCGAAAGGCTCAGCAGCACCGCCGCCAAGCACCCAAGCCCCTTATCCTTTAGCCAAGCCATCGTGCGAAGCGTCCCCTTAATTCTTCTCGCTCACGTTTATTCACATGTAGCTATAATCTACGTCCTTCGTATTCTATAGCAGGATGGCTATATTTCAATGCATGTATATTCTTGTTATTGATTATTTGCGTTTCGGAATAGCATATCGCGCAAAATCGGCTTTGATTCGCCCGGCACCCGCACCCCGCGCCGCCGCCCCACCTGCGCCCCGCGCCGTCGACCCGGCGGACGTCCCGCGCCCTCGCGCCAACGCACCGCGCCCCACCTGCCATCCCAAAATCCCTATTGCTTTACTGCGGTAGAGTGCTAAAGTGATTTCATCGTATCCGCATGGCGCTGTCGCATGCCCGATAGGCATCGGGCATGCGACAGCGCGCCGGCCCGCCAGCACGGTCGGCATGCCGAAAGGAAGGCCCATGGGCAACCAACCGAACGAAGGCGGCGCGCAGAAGGAGCCTGCCGTCGGCCTCAAACGCACGCTCGGCCTGCGCGAGGCCATCACCATCACCGCCGGCACCGTCATCGGCGTCGGCCTGTTCACAACCGGCGGCAACGTCGTCGGCGAGATGGGCCCGTTCGTGGTCCTGGCAACCGCGCTTGCGGCGCTCATCAGCATCTACCCGGCGCTCATGTACGGCGAGATGGGCGCAGCGCTGCCTTTCGCCGGCGGCACGTACCAGTACGCGTCGCTGGGCCTGGGCCGCCCCGCGGGCTTTCTTGCCGGATGGAACTTCATCATGTCGCTCATCGCCGTCACCGGCGGCGAGGCGCTGGCGTTCAGCTACTACTTCAAGACCATCTTCCTGGCGTTCGGCATCGAGCTTCCCGTCGATGACGTGGTCATCGCCATCATCGCGCTGGTCGCGTTCATCATCGCCAACGTCCGCGGCGTGGAGCTGACGGGCAAGCTGCAGAACGGCTTCATGTTCTTCTTCTGGGGCGTTGCCGCCATCTGGTTCCTCACCATGATCCCCAACGTGCAGCTGCCGAACTTCGTGACCGCGCCCGACTTCATGGGTGACCTGGGCGGCGGCGGGTTCATCGCCGCCGTGGCCATGATCTGGTGGTGCTTCGCCGGTTTCGAGACGTGCTGCGCCATGGGCGAGGAGATCCGCCACCCGCAGATCAACATCCCCCGCGCCATGATGCTCTCGCCGTTCATCATCTTCGTGGTGAACGCCCTGTTTCAGTGGTTCCTCGTGGGCATCGTGCCCGCCGACGGGCTAGCCGCCGTGGCCGAGTCGTCCGCACCCTACGCCGAGGCCATGATGAGCGCCGGCATCCTGGGCCTGCCGCTTGCGCTGCTGGCGCTGGGCGTGGCGTTCGGCGGCGATTTCTCCACCCTGAACGCGTCCATCGCGGTGCCGCCGCGCTACCTGTTCACCATGGCACGCGGCGGCAGCCTGCCCGCCGTGTTCGCCAAGCTGCACCCGAAATACCGCACGCCCTACGTGGCCGTCATCACGCTCGGCGTGCTCACGGTGGCGCTGGTGGCCACGTCGACGCTGGATTACATCGCATCGCTTTCCCTGTTCGCCGACCTGTTCTACTACGTCATCGGCATGGTGGCGTGCCTGGGTCTGCGCCGCAAGCTGCCCGACCTGAAGCGCCCGTTCAAGGTGCATGGCATGGTGCCCGGCGCGGTGATCAGCATCGCCATCTACCTGGTCATGATGACGCAGCTTGACACGGATGCCCTGGTCACCGGCGTGATCTACTGCGTGGTCGGCCTGGTCATCTACGCGGCGTGCGCGAAGGTGTACGGCACGCGCGCCATCGACGTGAACGCCGTGCAGGACACCAGCGAGCCCACGCCCGCCGAGCGCGCCAAGATGGACCGCGAGTTCCACATCTGGATCGCCGCGGCCGCCATCGGCTGCGCGCTGGTGGCCCTGCTCTACCTACTGCCCAACCTGCTGGGATAAGGCGCCCGCCCCGCAAAACGCCCCGAAACCGACAACGGCCCGTTGGCCTGCCCCACGCAGGCCAACGGGCCATCTTGCAACGCCGCGCCTATCGCCGGCACCCATTTCCCTAACTTGTTCGACCGCCTCTCTACGGCAATGCCGGAGCAAACGAGAAGTCTCCCACGCTTTCCTCCGTCAACTCATCCAGGCAAAACGTCATGTACAGCGGAGCGTACGTGACCCGCCCTTCCTGCGAAAGGTTGTTGCGAGACAACACCACCGATTCTGGAATCTTATAATCCCGAATGTCCAGAAGATGATTCAGCGCCGCGTGCGCCCGAACCTTCTTACCTGATTTCACCTCGACGGGAACGACCTTACCGCTTCTTCCCTCTATAAGAAAGTCCACTTCACCAGCCTGTTCGGACTGGTAATACCATAAAGGAATGCCCAAAGCCGTCAGCTCCTGCGCAACCACGTTCTCGTACACGCCGCCAAGGTTAGGGTCTTTCATGTCAAGATAAATCGACCGCGCCGTGCTTTGCGGATAGCGCGATACGAGCATGCCCGTATCCGATTCGTACAATTTGAACTTCGATGCCTGCTCCGTGCGCTTCAACGGGCATCGCGCTTCGGTGGTTTGCAGCACCTGCAAACCGACCCCGGCGTTCACCAGCCACAGGAAATCGTGATGGAACGACTCCATACGCGCCGCATCGCGTAGCGACGACAGCTTGAACCGATGCGCTGCCCCTTCAAGCTGCACGGGGATTTGATCGAAAATCGCACGGACCTCGAAAGCGCGATTACCCGCATATTTGCCGATGTCTTGCGCGTATTGCCGCACAAGCAACGTCTGCATCGCACGCGTTTCCGCAAGCGAATAGCCCGAATCCACGTACTTCTGCACTACCTCGGGCATGCCGCCTGCCACGATATATGCGCGATAGTTTCGCATCATGATGTCGTGAAGATATCCTTCCACCGGCTTTCGCTCGCGCAAGCACTGCCTGACTTGATCCAGAAATCGCTGCTCAATGCCCACGGCCCAGCAAAACTCCTCGAAGTCCATAGGACGCATGACCAGCTGCTCGATGTAACCCACTGGAAACGACGAGATCCCTTTGAACTCGGTACCCAGCATGGAGCCTGAAAATACGAACGAATAGCGCCCGTCTTCTGTAAGCGCCTTCATGAGCGTGACGATTTCCGGATATTCCTGAATCTCGTCGATAAAAATCAGCGTTTTGCCCTCGACAAGCGGACGATCGGACAGCAAAGCGACGCGATTGATGAAATCCATTGCGTTTTCGGCACCGATCAGCGCTTCCCTTGCGGTTTTGTCGAGCAGAAGATTCACCTCGAAGTAGCACGCGTATTCCGCTGTTCCGAATTCACGGATTGCATAACTTTTCCCAATTTGGCGTGCACCAGTGACAAGCAAGGCCTTTTTCGAGTGATTTTTCCAGTTGAACAGCTGTTTTGTAATTTTTCGTCGCAACATGTGCAACCTCCACCGCATGAATTGGAAAATAGAATGCATCGATTATCGCACGAATTGTGAAATAGCATCAGCCTAATTCTGCACTTTTCCGCAAATAGGAATCGCCTAAAACAGCATTTTTTTGAAAATAGGAATCATCGTAAACTGCATTTTCCTGCGAATAGAGCGAAAGCGCCGGGCAACCATCGCGACGAACCCCGCAAAACTCCCCGAAACCGACAACGGCCCGTTGGCCTGCCCCACGCAGGTCAACGGGCCGTTCTGCGACGCCGCGCCTATCGCCACAGCGCCGAAACCCCAATCGCGAAAAGCGGCACGTTCTTCCGTCTCTTTTCACGTATGCGTATGCGCCTTCCTTGCGATCTCGTCCTTAATAATGTGATGTATCACACTTTTAAGGACGAGATGAGACTCGAGGCTATCCCCCTCGCCCTTAGCAGCTGGCGAACAGTTCCGCCAGTTTCTCGCGATCGACGACGCCGTCGGGGTCGGCCGCTTGCGCAAGCGCCCACATGGTCTTCGCCAACAGCGCCTCGGTGGTAGCGCTGCCGCCCATGAGCACGCCCGGGCGGTCGCAGAACGCGCGACCCACCTCGTACACGCTCAGGTCGGCGCCCTCGTACGGGCACTGCGTGGTCATGACCAGCGTTTTCCCGGCGTCCACCCACGCGAGCAGCGTTTCGGTGATGCCATCGTACTCCGGGATGCCTCCCAGCCCGAAGGCCTCCACCACCAGCGCATCGCACGCGGGGCGCAGCGCATCGATGACCAGCGCATCCATGCCCGGCGTAAGCTTGAGCGCCGCCACCCGCGGGTTGAGCGCATCGTAGAAGCGCACGGTCGAAGGCGCACCGCCAACCTCCTCCGCGGCGCAGGCCCTTGCCGCCACGCACATCCGCTCGCAAACCCCATCAGCCCATTCAACCCGTCCGTCGCGCACGCGCCCCAAGTCGAGGGCGTTCAAGCTATCGAACGCTTCGAAGCTGCGCGTGCGCACCTTGCGCGCCGCCGTCCCCGAGATCACCTTTCCGCCGAACACCACCATCACGCCCGCGGCGGCATCGTCGCAGGCCACGCGCACAGCATCGAGCAGGTTGCGCTTGCCGTCGGTGCCGGGATCGCCCATGGGCAGCTGCGAGCCGGTCAGCACCACGGGCTTCGGGCTGCCCTGCACCAGGTACGACAGCCCTGCCGCCGCGTACGCCAGGGTATCGGTGCCGTGAAGGACCACGAACCCGTCGAAGTCGTCGTAGCCCCGACGCACCTCGCCCGCGATGGCCAACCATCCCTCCGGGCGCATGTTCGTGCTGTCCACGTTCATGACCTGCGACACCTCGACATGGCAAACCTGCGCAACCTCGGGAACGAACGCCACCAACTGCTCGCCGGTCAACGCCGGCGCCAGGCCGCTGCCTTCCTCGGCCGACGCGATGGTCCCGCCCGTCGCGATCACCAAAACCCGTTTCATATGCGCCCCTCGCTCGATCTTGCTCTATCCTTTACGCCTTCTCCACACGCACGGCGCACACCTTGTACTCCGGCGTTGCCGAGATGTTGTCGAGCGCTGCGTTGGTCAGCCAGTTTGCGTTGCCATCCTGGAAGTGGAACGGCATCCACACCTCGCCGGGATTGGTCTTTCCCGACACGCGAGCCTGGCTCTCGATGACGCCGCGGCGGCTGCTCACGCGCACACGGTCGCCGTCGGCGATACCCGCGGCGGCGGCGTCCGCGTCGTTGATCTCGATGAACGACGTGCCGTCGATCTGGTTGAGCCCCTCGGTGCGGCCCGTCATGGCCTGCGCGTTGTACTGCGCAAGCACGCGGCCCGTCATCATGATGAGCGGGAACTCCTCATCAGGCTGCTCGGCCGACGGACGGTACTGCGCCAGCGAGTATCCGCCCAAACCGCGCGAGAACGCACCCTCGTGCATGATGCGCGTGCCCGGATGGTCCGGACCCGTGCACGGCCACTGCAGGCCCTGCCCCGCCACGACGGCGGAGTCCAGGCGCGCATGGCTGATGCCCGCGTACGACGGCGTCAGGCTCGCCACCTCGTCCATGAGCTGCGCGCCCGTGAGCGTGGGCTGGTCATACCCCATGCGGCGCATGATGTCGGCGAACACCTCGGTGTCTAGACGTGCGCCCGCCGGACCGTCCACCGCCTTGCGCACGCGCTGCACGCGGCGCTCGGTGTTGGTGAACGTGCCCTCCTTCTCCGCATAGCTGCGACCGGGCAGGATGACGTCGGCATACTTCGCCGTCTCCGTCATGAACAGCTCCTCGCACACGAAGAAGTCCAGCGACTCCAACGCGCGGATGACGTGGCCCGTGTCCGGGTCGGTGCGCACCGGGTCCTCGCCGAACAGGAACAGGCCGCGGATGCGCCCGTCGATCATGGCGGGGAAGCACTCAGTGGCCTTCAGACCGGCAGCCTGGTTCAGCTCGACGCCCCATGCGGCCTCGAACTTCGCGCGCATCTCGGGGTTCGCCACCTTCTGATAGCCAGTGAAGTCTGCCGGGCCCGCGCCCATGTCGCACGCGCCCTGCACGTTGTTCTGGCCGCGCAGCGGGTTGATGCCGCAGCCGGGACGGCCCAGCTTGCCCGCGGCCAGCGCCAGGTTCGACAGCGCCATAACGCTCTCGGTGCCCGTGGAGTGCTCGACCACGCCCAGGCAGTAGACGATGGGGGCGCGCTCGGCCGTCGCGTACATCTCGGCGGCCGCCTCCAGGTCGCGCGCATCGATGCCGCAGATCTCGGCCACGCGCTCGGGGGTGTAGTCGGCCACCATGGCGGCAAGCTCGTCGAAGCCCTCGGTGCGGCTTTCCACGAACTCGCGGTCCACCAGGCCCTTCTGTATCAGCACGTTCACCATGCCGTTCGCGAACGCCACGTTCGTGCCGGGACGCAGCTTCAGGTGGATATCGGCCTTCTTCGCCAGCCCGATCTCGCGCGGGTCCACCACGATCAGCTTCGCGCCGCGCTCGACCGCCTGCCGCAGGCGCATGCCCATGACCGGGTGCGCCTCTTCCGGATTGCTGCCCACCAGCAGGATGACCTGCGAATCCTCGCACACATCCTTGATGGAGTTCGTCATTGCGCCCGAACCAAGTGTAGTTGCCAGACCGGCAACGGTGGGGGCGTGTCAAACACGTGCGCAGTTATCGACATTGGGGCTGTCGAATGCGCACCTCGCCATCTTCTGGAAGAGATAGATATCCTCGTTGGTGGAACGCGAGCACGCGAACGCCGCGATGCTCTCGCCGCCGTGCTCCTCCTTGAGCTCGGCGAACTTGCGCGCCACCAGGTCGAGCGCCGTATCCCAATCGGCGGGCTCGAACTCGCCGGTCTCGGGGGTTTTCACCAACGGCGTGGTGATGCGGTCGGGGGAATTCACGAAGTCGAAGCTGCCGGAACGGCCCTTCACGCACAGCAGGCCGTCGTTGGACGGGCCGTCGGCGGCCTGCACGTCCACGATCTGATCGCCCTTCACCACCAGGTCGAGCTGGCAGCCCACGCCGCAGTGCGGGCAGGTGGTGCGAACGGTATGGGTGTCCCATTCGCGGTACAACCCGCGGCGCTTCTCCACCAGGGCGCCCGTCGGGCACGCCTGCGCGCAGTTGCCGCAGCTCTCGCAGATGGTGGCATCCCAGTTCGGCCCGAACGGCGCGCGGATGGTGGTGCGCACGCCGCGCTTGCCCGTTTGCAGCACATGGTTGCCTGCCGCGTTGTTACACGCGCCCACGCAGCGCTGGCAGGCGATGCACAGGTTGGGGTCGAAGCGCAGGAACGGGTTGGAGTCCAGCACCGGCTTGCGCGTTTGCGCAACGGGGAAGGTGGGGTGCGAAACGCCCACCTCGCGCGCCACGGCCTGCAGCTCGCAGGCGCCGTTCTTCACGCAGCTGAAGCAGTAGTCCGTCGAATCCAAGCCGTGGTTGGAGATCAGCAGGTCAACGGCCATGCGGCGATACTTCAGCACGCGCTCGGTGGCCGTCTGCACCTGCATGCCGTCGACCACGCGCGTGGTGCACGCGGGCACGGGGGCGTCCTGCCCCTCGACGTCGACCACGCACACGCGGCACGACCCGATGGCGCTGCGCTCGGCCAGGTAGCACAGCGTGGGGATGCGGATGCCTGCCTCGCGGGCGGCTTCCAAAACGGTCTGGCCCTCGCGCGCCTCGAGCGCGCGGCCGTCGATGGTGATGTTAAGCATACTGGATACGCCCCCCTTCGCAGGCGCCGGCGCCGAAGTGGTCGCAGCGCAGGCAGCGGCCACATTCCTGCATGGCCTCCTCCGTGCTCATGGGAACCTCGACGGCATCGAAATCGTTCTTGCGCTCGCGCGCGGGGCGCTCGAGCACCTCCACGCGGCCGTACGCCGCGCGGTCGTTGGGCTGGGCCGGCGGAACCGCCACGCCGCAGTCGAGCGTGTGGTTAAAGCCCAGCATATGGTCGATGTTGCGTGCGACAACCTTGCCGGCGGCGATGGCCTTGATAGCCGACGCCGGGCCGGTTTGGCAGTCACCGCCCACGAACACGTTCGCGCCCGCGGAGGCATCGGCGCCGCGGGCGGCAAGCGCCTCGGCGTCCATCTGCGCATGCAGCTGCTCGTCCGCCTTGAACTCGCCCCATTCGGCAGCCATGCCGAACTCCTCGAACGGCGCGGACACGATGTTCTGCCCCACGGCGATCAGGATGACATCGGCGGGGATACGCATCTGCGGCTTGTCGGCGGCCACGGGCGCGGGACGGCCGCGCTTGACCGGGCCGATCATCTGCGGGTTCGTCAGCAGCGCGCAGCAGCGGCCCTGCTCGTCCTTCTCGATGGCGGCCGGCGCCTGCAGCGTGATCATCTCCACGCCCTCGGCGATGGCCGACTCGATCTCGGCCGGCAGCGCCGTCATGTCGGAGATGCGGCGGCGATACACCACCGACACCTCCTCGGCGCCGGCGCGCACCGCCGTGCGGCAGCAGTCCATGGCGACGTTGCCGCCGCCGATGACGGCCACCTTCTTGCCCGTGAAGTCGGGGTAATCGCCATCGCCGATGCGTCCGAGCAGGTCGACGGCGGAAAACACGCCTTCGGCATCCGTGCCGTCTATGCGCAGGCCCTTACCGGTTTGCGCGCCGATGGCCACGTACACGGCGTCGTAATCCGCGGAAAGCTGCGCCATGCGCGCAGCGTCCACGGGGCTTTCGGTATGCACGGTGATGCCGCCCACGGCCAGGATGCCGCGAATATCCTCGTCCAGGCGCTCGCGCGGGAAGCGGTACGCGGGGATGCCGTAACGGATCATGCCGCCCAGCTGCTTGCGCCCCTCGAACACGTCCACGTCATGGCCCATCAGGGTGGCGAAGTACGCGCAGGTCAAACCGGACGGGCCGCCGCCCACGACCGCCACGCGGCGGCCGGTTGCAGGCAGACGCTTCGGCACGGGCACCTGGTCGGCGCGCGCGTGCTCGCAGGCGAACTCTTTGATGCCGCGGATGTTGAGCGGCGCGTCGATGAGCGTGCGGCGGCAGCGCTGCTCGCAGGGGTGCTCGCACACCAGGCCGCACGCGGTGGGGAACGGGTTGTCCTTGCGGATCATCTGCACGGCGCCGGCGTAATCGCCCTGCGCCACCAGCGCGATGTAGGCGGGCACGTTCACATGCGCCGGGCAGAACGTCTCGCACGGCACCGACTGGCCCACGCTGCGCTGGCATTCATGCTTGCTCACGTGGCTTTCAACCTCGGCGGCGAAGGCGTCCAGGCCCTCCAACAGGGCGTTCGCCGATTCGTAGCCGATGGCGCAATCCGACGTGTCGCGCACCATCTCGGCCAGCGCGCGCATGCGCTCGACCTCGGCCGCGTCGGCCTGGCAATCCACCAGATGGCGCAGCATGCCCGCCAGCTGAGGCAGGCCGTCGCGGCACGGCACGCATTTGCCGCACGTTTGCAGCGCGCCCTCCTCGAGCAGCGTCAGCTGCTGCGCCAGAGGGCACATGCCCGGCGGCATGGCGTCTACGCGACGCTTCTGCCGGTCCAGGAACCCGCCAATGCGGGCATCGTCCGCCGAAGCGGGCGCAATGGACAATCTCGTCATTTCTCCCCCGTTTCGCCTGCTTATGCAGGCTTGCAACGCTTGCATGGGGACGGCAATGGCGCAAGCCGCCCCATCGTACTCCTAGTGTTTTGATACTTGCGCAGTATCCTATGACATAAGGCGAAGGCTCAGGTTTCGGTCTTGTTAACCCTCCGAACAAACACAAGCCGCAAAGCAAAAAAGACCGCCGCCCGAAGCGCAAGCCGAAAACGGCGAACGCTCCAAGCGACGGCCCTTAAACCCCCAAGACGCACCCGCCAGACACTTCGGGGACATAGCACTAAGTGTCCGAAGTCAACCCGCGAAACCCGCCGGGCGCTTCGATCGGACACTTCGGGGACGTAGCATTATCTGTCAGGAACCAGCCCTGAACAGCCCAAACGCCTCGAGCGCGTAGCGTTATCTGCCCGAGCGATCCGAACGCCTCGGATGCGCAGCATCAATCGCCCGAAAAGCACGCATCTCAAACGCGCGGCCCTACGCGCCCGGGGCCTCCGCCCCACGCGGGCCAACGCCCCTTCCGCGCAAAACCCTCCTTACAGCGCGGCCTTGATGGCGCGAGACAGGTCCTCGAAGGTCTCGTACGCGGGGATCTCCGGATGCTCGGCCTTGATGGTGACGGTGCTGCGGAACAGGAAACCCGCCTTCGACGCCTTGATCATGCCCAGGTCGTTGTAGCTGTCGCCCGAGGCGATGGTCTCGAAACCGCAGGAATGTAGCGCGCGGACCGTGGTCAGCTTCGTCTGATCGCAGCGCATGCGGTAGCCGGTGATGGTGCCGTCGTCGGCGACTTCCAGCGTGTTGCAGAAGATGGTCGGCCAGCCGAGCTTCTCCATGATAGGCTGGGCGAACTGCTCGAACGTGTCGCTGATGATGATCACCTGGGTCTGCGCGCGCAGGTCGTCCAGGAACTCCTTGGCGCCGGGAACGGGCTGGATGTCGGCGATGACTTCCTGGATCTGCGGCAGGCCCATGCCGTGGCGGCGCAGCACGTCCAGGCGGAACTTCATGAGTTTGTCGTAGTCGGGCTCATCGCGCGTGGTGCGCATAAGGTCGGGGATGCCGGCCTTCTCCGCGAACGCGACCCAGATCTCCGATGCCAGCACGCCTTCCAGGTCCAGACATACGATATTCATTCCCATGAGGGTTCCTTTCACGTTGCCGTTGCTTTCGCAAGCCTTCTATGCGCATAAGCATAGGCTAACCAGCCGGCGTGCCCGCCCACGTTCCGGCCAGTGCCGCGAGCGAAAGGGGAAACGGCACCCGATAGGGAAATCGCGCCGCTGACAGATAACGCTACGTCCCCAAGGCGTCAGGCTTTCAGGCGCGTTGCTGGAATGACGAAGGCTCCATCCTTTCGACGCCAAGCGTAACCGCCTGACGTTGCCGCAGCGCAAAGCAAGCAGCCGACCGCCGTCTTCCCTACGCTCCCAGCAACGCTGCGGGAATCACCATTACGCCGTCGTCGCGTGTATACGCAAGGTTTCCGCGACCGACCACCACAGCCAGAAACGCCGGCTCCGCGTTACGCGCGACAGGGTTCGCCGTCACCTTATCGCGCAGCTTTTTCAAACTTGCCGCGCCCTCGTCGGCCTTCGCGTCGCTAAGCTTCACCTCAACGCCGCCCCATCGACCGCCGCACTCAACGACAGCATCCACTTCAAGCCCCTGGTCGTCGCGATAGTAGTGCAACTCGTTGCCAAGCCCCGCGTACGTTGACAGGAAGACGCGCAGATCGCGGATGACCAGGTTCTCGAACAGCATTCCCAGCGTTTGCGCATCATGGAGAAGCGCCTGCGGAGTTGCGCCGAGAAGCGCAGCCGCCAGCGAAGGGTCGCAAAAATATCGCTTCGGCTTCACCCTCACACGCGCTTTCGCCCGCATGGGCGGCTCCCACCCATGCAAGCCCTCCGTCAGCTTGAGCCTATCGAACAAATCGAGATACGCGGCAACGGTATCGACGTCAGGGCCCGATTCTCCGCCCGATGCGTCCCTTGCCAGGGTTTTGTACGTTGCCGCCTGGCTTACGTTCATGGCTAACGCCCGAAGCAGCGCCAACGCCGTTTCGGGCGACCGGCCATCTTCGATAACGTTCACGTCCAGAACGGATCGAATATATTGCGAAGCCGTTTCCGCTGCCGCCTCATCCGACAGCCCGATATTTGCCGGCCATCCGCCTCGACAGCACCAGCGCGCCACATCCGCAAGCCCCGTTTCCTTACGAGCCGGACGAAGCGCCTCGCCATCCAAAAGCGCACGCAACGATGCTTTCGCATCGCCTTCGCCAGACTCGCACAACGCCATCGGACGCATGGAAAGTCGAGCGATCCTGCCGGTTCCGGTATGGCGAACTTTTTCGCGCTCGTCGGGTTTAAGCGCCGTAGAGCCAGTGAGCAACAGCATGCCGCGCTTATTTCCTGCATCGTCAACGAAGCGTCGCGCTGCATCCCAAACCTCGGGGACCTCCTGCCACTCGTCTACAAGATGAGGCGGATCGCCCATCAGCGCGAGCGACGGATCCATTTCCGCCGCCTCGCGTTCGGCCGGATCGTCGAGCTTCGTCATGCTTGTGCATCGAGTTCGGGCCGTCCATGTTTTCCCACACCATTTCGGGCCGTTGATCTCCACACAGCCAAAAGAATCCATGAGGGCATCTAGACGGTTTTCCACCAGCCGCGGCATATATCCTTCAGGTGTCAATTTTTTTGCATCCGACATGGTGAAACCTTTCGCCACACTATTGTCATTCGGTATTTTACAGGCTTTCCATTCGGTAAATTATATGCTTCGCGTTCGGTATTTTATAGGCTTTCCATTCGGGATTTTCCGCACACGAAAGCACCTGCAGGGACGATGCTTTGCCCGACAGGCCGAATCGCCCGCGATGCCCGCAACCAGGTCCAGGACGGTTATCCCAGATGGCGGCATCCGCGCATTCAAGCGCCGGCAAGTCAAGGCAAGCACAACCGCGGCGACGATGCCGACCGACGCAGAAGGAAACGCGGGCGAAATCTCGCACGCCCCCGCCACGTTCCGGCCAATGCCGCGAGCGAAGGGGGGGAACGGCACCCGATGAGGCAATCGCATCCCCGACAGATAACGCTACGTCCCCAAAGCGTCAGGCTTATGACGAAACGCCGGCAACCCGCGACGTTGCGTTATCATCGGCTCATCCGTTCGATATGGAAGGGGACCGATGGCGCGGTTGTTCATTGTCGAGGACGATGCCTCCCTACGGGAGAATCTTGTGCGCATGCTCAAACTTAAAGGGCACGAATGCCTTTGCTGCGAGTCGTTCGCTAACGCCGCGGGCGAGGCTTTGGCCGCATGCCCCGATTGCATCCTGCTCGACCTTTCGCTTCCCGGCGCGTACGGCCACGAGATCTGCCGCTCCATCCGCCAGGAAAGCAACGTTCCCATCATCGTCCTGACCTCCTCCGATAGCGAATTCGACGAGGTCATGAGCATGAACGTCGGCGCGGACGACTACGTGGTCAAGCCCTATCGCCTCGCCGCGCTGCTCGCCCGCATCGACCGCGCGCTCGCGCGCAGCGGGTCCGCCGACCCGGCGCGCGGGAGGCTCGAGCGCGGCGGCGTCTCGCTCGACCCCGTGCGGGCCGAGGCGTCGTATCGCGGCAAAACCGTCGAGCTGTCACGCAACGAGCTGCTGATCTTGCGCATCCTCATGGAGAATGCGGGCTCCATTATCTCGCGCAGCGAGCTGATGGACGAGCTGTGGCAAACCGACGCGTTCGTCGACGACAACACGCTCACAGTGAACGTGAACCGCCTGCGCCACAGTTTGAAATCCGCAGGCGTGCCCGATGATTTCATCACCACCCGCCGCGGCCTGGGCTACGTGGTCCGATGAACGCCTACTCTTTCGGCGCCTACCTCCGCTCGCACGCCGGGTTCGCGATCGGCGCGGTCGCGCTAGTTGCCGTTATCGCAGGCATCATGGCCGTCACCGGCTCGAACGCTTCCGCGATTGCGCTCGCTTCCTTCTGCGAAGCGGCGTTCGCCTGCGTCGCGCTTGCCGCGGGGTTTTTGCGCGATCGCGAGTTCTACCAGCAGCTCGACCTGTTCTGCGATTCGCCCGAAAACGCGCGCTACCTCTCGTCGATCCTGGACGAGCCGCGCACGCTCGAAAGCTCCGTCGCCTACCGCGCACTCGCCGTGCAAGGCAAAGCCGCCTCCGACGAGCTTGCCGCGCGTTCCCGCGACATGAAGGAGTACCGCGACTACATCGAGCTATGGGTCCACGAAGCCAAAACGCCCATCGCGTCGGCGCAGCTTGCGCTGTCGAACCTTCACGGGCCGGAAATCAACAAGGTACGCGGCGACCTCGACCGTATCGAATCACGCGTTGAGCAAGCGCTTTACTACGCGCGCTCGGCAACGCTGAGCGAGGACTTCTCCATTGAGGAACTCAACCTTGCGGCCCTCGCGCGCAAGGCGTGCTGCCAACGGTCCCGCACGCTCATCGGCGCAGGGGTCTCGCTCGAGTTCGCCATCGACGACGAACTCAAGGTGCTCGCCGACGCGAGATGGACCGACTTCATCATCGGCCAGGTTCTGGAGAACTCGGCGAAGTACGGCGCGAAAACCATCCGCTTCGAGGGCAGGGCGAAGGATGCGGGCACGAAAGACGGCTGCATCGAGCTAGCGATCAGCGACGACGGCGACGGCATCCCTGCCGCCGATGTGCCGCGCGTGTTCGATCGCGGCTTCACGGGAAGTCGGGGCCGCACGCACCACAAGGCAACGGGCATGGGGCTGCACCTGGCCGCCGTAGCCTGCGAAAGAATGGGCCTTGGCCTGCGCGTTTCATCAGAAGAGGGCACGGGCACCACCGTTGCCCTGACCTTCCCGATCGACCGCACGCGCATGGATTTGGCCGCCAACCTTACAACATCGTAAGATTGCGGTAAGGCCCTTCGATGGCTCCGTTTTCGCAAGCGCCGCATCATGGGGATATGCCGAATCAAAGAGAAAGGAATCCCCCATGACCATAGTTACCGCAACCCCACCGGCAGGCATCGCGAACGCGGGCCGGCCCGACAGCCGCAACGTCCTGCTTTCCGTGCGCGACGTTCGGAAGGTGTACGGCTCGCGAGAGGCCGTCACGCGCGCGCTCGACGACGTGTCGTTCGACATCTGCAAAGGCGAGTTCGTCGGCGTGATGGGCCCATCGGGCTCGGGCAAAAGCACGCTTCTGAACTGCATCTCCACCATCGACACCGTGACCAGCGGAAACATCATCCTAAACGGGCTCGACATCACGCAGCTGCGCAGCCGTCAGCTCTCCAAGTTCCGCCGCGATGACCTAGGCTTCATCTTCCAGGACGCAAACCTGCTTGACACCCTGACCGGTTTCGAGAACATCGCCCTGGCCCTTACCATCAAGGGCGAGAAGGCCGATGCCGTCCGCGCGAAGGTCGATAGCACCGCGAACATGCTCGGCGTGACGGACGTCCTGCGGAAATACCCGCGCCAGATGTCGGGCGGCCAGCGCCAACGCGTTGCCGCGGCGCGCGCCATCGTCGCCGACCCGAAGCTGGTCCTTGCCGACGAGCCCACCGGTGCGCTCGATTCGCGCAACGCCGCAGTCCTCCTTGAAACCCTCGAGGTATTGAACGCAAAGCTGCATGCCACCATCATGATGGTCACGCACGATGCGGTCGCGGCCTCCTACGCCGATCGCATCCTGTTCATCAAAGACGGCAAGCTGTTCAACGAGCTGCGCCGCGGCGATGACGCCCGAACCGATTTCTACCAGCGCATCCTCGAGGTTCAGGCGTTCCTTTCCGGCAAGCAGGGCGACTCCCCCGCGGTCGGATTCGCGCCCTCGCACGCTGCCAAGCCGCGCAACTAGGCGGTGGCCATCATGTTGATGAAACTTGCCTTGCGCAACGTACGCCGCAGCATGCGCGACTACGCTGTGTATTTCGTTACCCTCACTTTGGGCGTGGCGGTGTTCTACGCCTTCAACGCTATCGAGGACTCCCGCGTGCTGTTCGAGGCCCAAGAAGGCGCCGCGAACGTGTTTCTAGCGTCCGGTGAGAGCATTTTCGACATCCTCGCCCAGGTCATGACCTATTTCAGCGTCGTCGTCGCCGTGGTTTTGGGCTTTTTGGTCCTGTACGCCAACCGGTTCGTTGTTCGGGCACGCAAAAAGGAGTTCGGCACGTACCTGCTGCTGGGCATGAGCCCGCGCCAAGTCTCTTCGGTGGTGCTGATGGAAACGCTGATCGTCGGCGTGATCGCACTGCTGGCGGGCCTTGGGTTGGGCTTTTTGATTTCGCAAGCGATCGCCTTCGCCACGGCTGGCCTCATCGGCGTGGCTATCAGCGACTACCATCTGCTGTTCAGCGCCCGGTCCGCCGAGCTGACGCTGGGGTGCTTCGCGCTCATCTTCGTTGTGGTCGCTCTGTTCAACGCCGTGCAGATTTCGCGCTGCAAGCTTGCCACGCTGCTTTCGGCCAACTCCCGCAACGAGCGCATGCCCGTGCGCAACCCCATCGTCTGCCTCGTTGTCTTCGTGCTGTCGTGCCTGATTCTGGCGAAGGCGTATGCCGAGCTCAACCTCGACGGCCTCGTGTACTTCGGCGAGCACTTCCGCACCGCAACCGCGCTGATGCTCGTCGGCACGCTGGGCCTGTTCTGGTCGGCATCGGGGTTCTTCATCCTGCTGATCCAGCGCCTGCGCAGCATCTATTTCAAGGGACTTGCCATGTTCACCATGCGCCAAATCGCCGCGAAGGTGAACACTGCGTTCGTATCGCTGTGGGCGGTTACCGTTCTTCTATTCTTTAGCATCGTTGTGTTCTCCACGGGCTTCAGTCTGGCGTCGCTCTTCTCCGACCAGCTAGAGGAGAACACCCAGTTCGACGCATCCATCCGCGCGAACCTGATGTCGCTCGACATCTCCGATATGGAAGCGGTGCCGGCAGACCAGTATGGCGGGGAAGAGGAGAAGGCGGCCGCGATTCGGGAAGCCGAGGCCCAGCGCAACGAGATCCACAGCCTGTGGCAGGCGAACGGCGGTTCCACCGCCGCGTATATGAAGTCGCTCATTCCCGATTGGGACGAGCGCGTGACCGGCTCGGCTCAGGTGGACACGTGGCTTGCGAACGATTTGACGGAAAGACAGCTTGTCGATGCGTGCGGATTCACACTTGCCCAAATCGGCTCCGACGAGAACTCCAGCATGGCCGACGAGGGTGTGCAGTACGTGCCGTTATCGCAGTTCAACGCCGCACGTCAGCTTACAGGCGAAAAGCCGATCGAGCTTGCTCCCAACGAGTACCTGGTCGACAACACGGTCGATAAATCTGCCGACTACGCGAAGGCTCTTGGCCAGAAAGGGCGCACCATCACCGTTGACGGCCATGAGCTGACCGCATCCGGGCAGGTTGTCTCGCAATCGCTCCAGGTGAGCAACATGAGCTGCCTGATCGCCGTGCTGGTTGTTCCCGATGAATTGGCGGCTGACAGGTTCGCCGCCGGCGATCTACCGTCTATGAGCGAGTTGAACGTCAACCTGGTTGGCGACTCGCTAGAACAGGCCATGAAAGACCTGATGGCCGAGTACGGCAAGGCAGTTCCCCCGAGCGAAGAGCATGCCGAGATGGGCTCGACCTACGAGTCTGGCGCATGGCCGGCGTCTTACTACTACACAAGCGAGGGCGTTATCGCCGATAGCATGGGGCTTAAGCTGCTCTTGGTTTACCTGGCGCTCTACATAGGGTTTGTCTTCCTGATGACTACCGCAGCGGTCCTTTCCGTTCAGCAACTCTCCGAGATAGCGGATGGTATCCCTCGCTATCGCCTGCTGGCCCAGCTCGGATGCGACAGGAGCATGGTGCTGCGAAGCCTGCGCACGCAGATCGGCATCTATTTCGTGGCTCCGCTCCTGGTCGCAGGCTGCCATTCCGCATGCGCGATCAGCCTTCTGTACAAGAACCTGCTATCGCTTTGGGGCGCGGGGGCTGTTACCGGCACGCTTACCATCGGCATCGCGCTGGTAGTTACGGTATATGCAATCTACTTGGCGTCGACGTACCTGGTTGCACGATCGGCAGTGATCTCCGGCGCAGGCAAGAAGTTGCTTGCGTAGCCGAACACCGAAACGATAAAGGGCGGTTGCCTGCGAACGATTCGCATGGCGGCCGCCCCTTACTTCACGCGCAAAACCACGTATTCGTTCAAGTTCCCTGTCCTGCCATCTGCCTCGAAACGGCTCACGAGGTCCGCAGAATCCGCCATCATCGCCAACAGCCGCTCGATTTCCGGCTCGTCGAAATGGTGGCAATAGCGGTACAGCCCCTGCGTGTCCTGCCAACCCAGCAGATAATCGTTCGGCGGCAGCTCGGGAATCCCCAGCTCAGCACGCGCACGGCTCGTGGTTTCCTTCGCCTTCCCCGCCAGCTTATCGCTGTTCAGGAATCGCCAGAAGCTCACTGCCACGAACCCACCCGGGCGCACCTTCGCGATAAGCGTGCGCAGAAGCTCCGCACGCCAGCATTCCAACGGCACATGATGCATGAACCCGAACGATACGGCCAGGTCGCGGGACGCGTCCGGCGCCTCAAGCGACTCCCGAAGGCGGCCGCCGGAAAGCCGCTCGATCACATCAAGGTTCTGGAAGGCTATTCGGGACAAGGGCCCGAACTCACTCCGCTCCCCCGCTTCCACCAGCGGCTCGCAATTGTCCACCGCCCAACCCGACAGCATCCTGCCAGGCAAGGCGTCCGCCAAATATCGCTCGAAACGCAGATTGCCGCACGCCACATCGAGCACGCGCAGCAGCTCTCGCTCAGCTGCACGCGCATCCATGACCTCGAGCAAGCGCACCCAGCCCTGCCATGGCGACTGCCGTGTCTGCGAGAACGATTCCGCGTTCGCGCGATAAAACTCGCCGGTCAGCGCGCACAAGCGCAGCGCCAGCACCTCTTCGGCGCCCCTTGCCGCACCACCGCTCGCCACAAGGTCTTCAGCCGCATCGGCCGCGCAAGCTGCGCCGCTGCTTGCGACTGCAAACGCGTGCCCGCGGTTGGCGCCCCCACGCAGTTCCATATTCCTACGACTCGCGCATCTCTCGGGCGCACTGCGCCAGCACGGCAACGAAGCGATCCACATCTTCAGGAGTATTGCGATGGAAGAAGCTTGCACGCAGCGTTTCCTTGCCCTCGCGAAGCGGGATGCCTGCCGCCTGCAGCGCCAGCGGATGCTTCGGACGCCACGTGCCCGGCGCGACGGTGGTGTGACTTTCCTCGCACGCCGAGGCGCGCGACACGCACACGCGGCGACCGGACAGATACTTCACCGACACGGCGTTGGGCAAACCCGGCACGCTGATGCTCAGAATGTAGGGGCTTCCGCCTTCGGGCGCATGCACAACCACATCGGGGATCTCGCGCTTCAAGCCCTCGATGGCGCGCTCGCGAAGGCTTGCCGCGTATTCCATGTCCGTTTCCATATGCGCCGCCGTGATGCGCACGGCTTCCGCCATGCCCACGGCAAGGAATACCGGCTCAGTGCCCGAACGCAAACCGCGCTCCTGGTTGCCGCCGAACGCGGTGGTATGCATGGGGAGGCCGCGCCGCACATACAGGATGCCGATGCCGCGCGGCCCGCCGATCTTGTGCGCGCCCGCCGTAAGCAGTTGCACGCCCCATTCGCGAGGGTCGACAGGCATCTTGCAAAACGCCTGCGTGGCATCGCAGTGCAGCGGCACGCCCGGAGCAAGCTCGTCACGCAGCTGCGCGATTTCAGGAATAGGGAAGATCCAACCCGTCTCGTTTTGCACGCGCATCACCGAGATAAGCGACGTGGGACCGTCCTGCAACTGTTCGGCCAGCTGCTCCATGTCGAAGCAGCCATCCGGCGCATCGACGTAGCGGCAATCCCAATCAAAATCGCGTCGCATGCCGCGAACGGTTCGGGTCACCGAC
This sequence comes from Eggerthella sp. AM16-19, assembly GCF_003474385.1. Lineage (NCBI taxonomy): Bacteria > Bacillati > Actinomycetota > Coriobacteriia > Eggerthellales > Eggerthellaceae > Eggerthella > Eggerthella sp. AM16-19. Next base: position 39,464 of record NZ_QUCY01000015.1, on the reverse strand, counting down.
GAATGCTCCAACGTGGAGGTGATGATCTTGCCCGGATTCTCACGCTGAGCCAAGCACGCCCCGCGTATGGCTAGATTGTTCGATTCCGTCGACCCGGAAGTGAAATAGATCTCATCAGCATCAACGCCAAGCACATCGGCGATGATCGCACGACTGTCCTCAAGCATCTCCTTTGCGCGACGCCCTACCACATGCGGCGACGAAGGATTGCCCCAGCCATCCATCATGACCTCGTGCATGCGCGCAAGCACTTCCGGATAAGGAGGCGTCGTTGCGGCGTTGTCCAGATATGTAAGCGGCTTGTCCACGGGCATTCCCATCGTTGCTTCGTTTCGTTCTTTTCCTTAATTCTAACGTGGCCGTTTAAATGGCACTAAGCCAACATCACTTGGGAACTGATTTCTCGATAAGCGGATAATGCCTGGTCATTAGCCTTTTTGACACACCATCGATAAGCGCTCTGCATCATCTAAGCCCCAACCCGTCGAGCATTTGCATGGAACCGCCGCGTATGTTCCGCAAGGCCTTCACGTATGTGTAGACATTTCGGCGCAAGCGACGATATCGAGCGCTCCCCAAAACCCAAAGCGTTTCTTGCCGCTTCCACGTCCAGCACGCGATCAGGCCCCGCGCTCGACTCTGTTCCCCAACCATAGCTGTTGCATTCCTGGTCCCCAGCTTCGTACACGCCCAAGCGTAATGAGACAAAGCCGGGGCGGTTTGCGCGTCGGCCGACCCGCGCACAATTGCACGGCTTTTCTTGACACAGGCGCACCACCCCTTCGCCCCTTTGCGCGATGCCGTACAATACCGGCTATGGAAAAGACACTGCAGAACATCCTCGGAGAGATCCGCCGAACCAACGCCCCGCTTGCCCCCGATGCACTCGATCGCATCATCCGCGCCCGAAACCGCGAGGTGGCCGGCCCCGTCCGCTATGTGGCGAAGAAGAAGCTGCTGCCGTTTTATCAGGAGGCGAAGGAACACCGCCCCGAACAGTGGCATACCTGGGGCGTTTCGCCCGCTGAAGAGGCCCTGCTTGTGCGAACGCTGCAGGTCAAACCCCGCCGCACCGCATCCGGTGTGGCCACCGTCACCGTGCTCACGAAGCCCTGGCCGTGCTCGAGCGCGTGCCTGTACTGTCCCAACGACGTGCGCATGCCGAAAAGCTACCTGCACGACGAGCCAGCCTGCCAACGAGCCGAGCGCAACTGGTTCGATCCGTATCTGCAGGTCACCGCGCGTTTGCGCACGCTGCACCAAATGGGGCACGTCACCGACAAGGTCGAGCTCATCGTGCTTGGCGGCACGTGGAGCGACTACCCCGAAGCCTACCAAATCTGGTACATGCACGAACTGTTCCGCGCCTTGAACGACATGGGCTGCGAAGCCACGGTAGAGTGTGAATCCGAAACGCGCCGCGAGCAATACCAAAACGCCGGCATAGCCTGCGAACGCGACGACCTTGCCGCCTGGGCCTCCGAAGCGCAAGCGCGCGTCACCGCCGGCGATGCCTCCTACAACGAAACGGTTCGAAACCTATACGCTTGCAGAACCCGCGCGGACGATTCCCGCTTGCGCACCCGAACGGATGACCGTAACACTACGACTGACAACGCTCTCGCAAACTGCACGACAATCGGCGATACGCAGAAGGCCGACCCCGAATCGGTCGCCCCTGAAGACCCGCAAGATGCAGCTCCCCGTAACGGCTGGGCCGCTGCCGCGCAATGGCAGACCGCAACGTTTTCCCAGCTAGAAGCCTTACAACGCGCAAACGAAACCGCCGAGCACCGTTGCGTGGGCCTGGTGGTGGAAACGCGTCCCGACGCCGTCACGCCGCAGCGCTTGGCCACACTGCGCCGCCTCGGCTGCACGAAGCTGCAAATGGGCATCCAAAGCCTGGACGAGCGCATCCTTGCGGCAAACCATCGCGGCATCGGCACCGATCGCATGCAGCAGGCCTTCGAGCTTGCCCGTATCTTCGGCTTCAAAACGCACGCGCACTTCATGACGAACCTGCTCGGCGCAACGCCCGAGAGCGACGCCGCCGATTATCGGCGCATGGTCGAGCATCCCGCCTTCAAGCCCGACGAGATCAAGCTGTACCCCTGCGCGCTTGTGGACGGCACGGGGCTGGTCGCACATTGGCGCGACGGCAGCTGGCGCCCCTACACCGAGCAGGAGCTTGTCAACCTGCTAGCCGAAGACGTGCTGGTCACGCCGCCGTTCACGCGCATATCGCGCATGATCCGCGACATCTCGGCACACGACATCATGACCGGCAACAAGAAAGTGAACCTGCGCCAGCTGGTCGACCTGGAACTCGCGAAACGACCCCAACCGGTGCAGGAGATCCGCTCCCGCGAAATCGCCTTCGGAGCCGCCGCAAGCGACGAGTTCTCACTTTCGGAAATCGCTTACGAAACGACGAACACCCACGAGGTGTTCCTGCAGTGGACAACGCCCGACAACCGCATCGCAGGCTTTCTGCGCCTATCCATGCCGAATGCCGACTACGTCGGCGCACACGTCGCTGACCTGCCTATCGATGCCGGCGAGGCCATGATTCGCGAGGTGCATGTATACGGACGCGTTGCCGGCCTGCATCAAGGTGGCCAAAACGCCCAGCACCGAGGTCTCGGCCGCATGCTCATCGAGCGAGCCTGCGATATAGCCCGCGACAACGGCTACACCGCCATAAACGTGATCAGCGCCATCGGCACACGCGGCTACTACCGCAAGCAAGGATTCGCCGACAGCGGGCTGTACCAGCAACGCAGCCTATAAGACGCAAGGCGGGCATCGACGCTTTCGCCCTGCAAGACCGCTGTCTTTGATCGCATGCGGAGGCCCGCTAACTTCCGCATGTCGCGGCTCACATCTCGCGAACGCCCACTTCTCGCAGATACAGCTCGCCAGTTTCGCGGCGCTCGAATACGTTCGCACTTTCCGCAAGCGCGACGCCGGGACACATTTCGCGCAACGCCGCAACGCTGCCCAACGGAATCGCGGCGCTCGGGACTCCTTCGTCAAACGAACACGGCACACCGGCCGCACGCGCCCAGTCGCGCACGCACGCCGCATCGGCCCCAAACGCCTTCGCGCATCTCAGCAAGCGGTCGCCTTCGTCGGCCTCAAGCCACGGATAATGCGCCCACACCCCATCGTCGCAGGTGAACACCTTATTCTGCTGATACACCTGCCCCGTATTCTTGTTGTCGGAACTGCAATAATGCACACCAAGCAGCAAGCTCTCACGCACAGCATATTCCATCAACGTCAACGCCTCAGCCTCGCTACCCGCAACGGGGACACCGCCGCCGTACCAGTAGTCATACAAGTAGTTGAAAGGGTGCTTGCGCAGCTCAAACCCACGATCACGAAACGCTTCCGCATTGCACAGCGGAAAACAGAACTCCAACAGGTTCACGCCACGCACGCCCATGTCGTCCAAGCGCACAAGCAGCTCCTGCATCTCGGAAAGCGTGCCGGGGATCACCGGCATCTCAACCATCACATCGGGCAGCGACGAAACGGCAGCCTCGATTCGCCCAAACACGGATGCATCGGGGCGCGCGACATCCTCAGGCTTGATGCTAAATCGTACCTCATCAAGTCCCGCATCAGCTAACGCATCCAAGCACGGATCATCCAGCAAGTCACCGCACGTGTATAGGCGGATATGCACGTCGGAATACAGTTCCTTTGCACGCCTCACGAACGCGACAACCGACTCCTTATGCAAAAGCGGCTCGCCACCCGTTATCGCCAGGCAATCGAACTGGGCACCAACTGCAGCAGCCTGCTCAAGCTCGGCCACGATATCCCGACGGTGCGACAAGAAGTACTCGTAGCGATCCTGATTCGGGTTGAAGCAGAAATAGCAATGTCGCGTGCAACGCAAATCAACGAAAAACGTAGCCGTGCGCTCGCCCGTGCGGCACGCCAAGCATGCCGGTGAAATCCATCCATGCCATAGTGACCCGCCGCCGTTTTCGCAATGGCAACCACACATCGCCGCCGTTTGCGAACGCCGCTTGCGCGGGCACGACTCCGCCACCTCAAAGGGGATTCCAAACGCAGCAACCGCATCCTCATAGTCGTGCTCAACCTGATCAAACGCCTGTGCATACTCGCGAATATCCACAAATCCCCCCTTAAAGCAAAACGCTACTCAGCCGAAAGCTCCGTCGCCAACTTCTCAACATGCGCAGCGTCAACATGCGCAAACGCCGCCATAGCACCTGCAAACGCAGCGTAATACGCACGGATATCTTTGCGAATCACCTCATCAGCGAACGCATCGACCCACGTCAGCACATGATTCCGCAGAAAGTCGCTCTGGGTACGAAGCGTCTTCGCCGCATCCTCATCGCGTCCGTCAGCATACGCCTCATAAACGCACTGACTCATACGCGCCATAAAATCCATCATCGCGGAAATGTGATCGTCGGGAAAATGCTGCTCGGCCTGTAGCCTGAAACCCGCTTGATGATAGAACGACCGAACATCAAGCGTGCTTCCCCTAAACAGCATGCCGTCGGTACTGGTATACGGAGACTCCCAGGGTCGAACGTAGCTATCGCCAGGAACCTGAAACAACGTGGGGAAATCTTCTTCCATGGCCACTGTCGCCTTGGAAACCGCATCCCCTTCGCTATGTTCACCCACGCACGCAACCGCTTCGGCAACGCACTCGGTCATCGTGCGGAGGGAAAGGCCCACGTTCTTCTCCGAAAGCCCCTCATCAGCGGCCACCTTACCGGCAAGCCACGTCAACGCGCCTGCCGTGCTCTCGCCGAAAAGCTGCGCAGCTGACGCCTCATGCACTCCGCCGCCGAACACCACATGAAAGGCGCCATATAAATACGCACGGCGTGCCAGCGTCATGGCAATGCGATTTTCCTCGTCTTTGCTGTCCATCCCCGCTCCTTCTGCGCCGTCGCCATCCAGGGCGCGGCACAACGAACCTGAAACAAAACCGCCGCATCGAGCAAACAGCGCGATGCGGCGGCAATCAACCTATTACCAGGTCAGCTCACGCGCTTCCTGGCTAAACGCGCAGTCCTTCGCCTTAATCAAGACGTTCGGATGCGTTTCCTCGGGCGAGGGCAGCACCACGATGCTACCGTTATCCAAGTCGCTACCATACTTCGCGCGCAGCTCATCCATGTCGCCAAAATCAAGCGCACGGTTCGGGCAGCCAGCCACGCAAGCAGGCTGGGAGCCCTCTTGACGCAGGCCATAGCAGCCGTCGCACTTACCGGAAACACCCTTTTCCGGGAAGTACTTCGGCTGGCCATACGGGCAGCTCATCACACACATGCGACAGCCGATGCACTTGCTCTGATCCTGAATCACCGTGCCGTCGGCAGCCTTGTAAATGGCGCCCGTCGGGCAATTCTTCAGGCAAACAGGGTCCTCGCAGTGATTGCAGCTAAACGTGTAGCTAAAGCCCTGCACCTTCGGGAACTCGCCAACCGTGTAGGAATGCGCCTCGCGATACAGCGTGCCAACCTCAAGACGGTTCTTGTCCTTGCACACAACCTGACAAGCGCGGCAACCAGTGCAGCGGCTTTGGTCCAAATAGAATCCAACGCTCATGATTCACTCTCCTCTTCCGCAGCTCTAGTTTGCACTCCAGCGAGCCGGCTTGTCGCAGTCGCGGCCAAGCGAAGCGCCGGTGTACTTCTCGACATTGCAGATCTGGTTGTTGTAACCAGACACGCCCATGCCACTGTACTCGCTACCGATCAGATAGTTGTCGGAGCCAGCCATATCGATGCCGGTCTCTTCATCGACGTCAACCCATGCGCCATGGGGCACGCCGACCATGCCAGGCATCAACACGTCCATAACGGCAGCGTTGCGCAGGCCCTTGCCATACGGCGAGCTCAGCAGCACCGTGTCACCGTCTTTGATGCCCAGGCTCTCCGCATCGCTACGAGCCAGGAACACCGGGTTTGCCCACGCCTCGCGCAGCCACGGGCAGTTGTCGAACACGGTATGCGAACGACGCAGGTAGTGCGGGTTGAACATCAGGAACGGATACTCGCCCTTTTCGCCGCCGATTTTCCCGTCCTTGAACGTGGACTCGTAGCCCGTGCACGGAACGACATAGGTCGGGTACGGCTTGTACTGTTCGATTCCAGGGAAGCCGAACGACGCCATCAGGTCGTAGCGAGCCTGGCAGTAAATCTCCAGCTTGCCCGACTTGCTCTTCAACGGGTTTGCCTCAGGATCATCGACGAACTTCTGGTAGCCGATGTGGCCGTGCTTGTCACCGCGCTTGCGCGGGAACTGATAACCGCCGTTTTCCTTCAGCTCCTTCAACGTGATGATGCCTTCCTGCGGCGTGCCTTCGGCGTTGAGGCTTTTGATATCATCGGCCGTCAGCGTGACCAACGTCTTCATTTTACCGTCATCGCCCATGACCTTGCAGCCGGCAATCTTCTCGTACAGTTGCTGATCCTCGGTCTTGCCATAAGCAAGCTTGGGATCCTTGCCGACGCCCGCAATCAGCAGCTCGCCGATTTCCTGGTCGGTCTTCGCCTCGCCAAGCGGCTGCGTCACGCGAGTGTAGAACGGCAGGTATTCACGGTTGTTGTAGTCGCCGAAACCGCCGCAACGCTCCCACTCGGTCGTAACCGGCAAAATGATGTCGGAATAGCGAGCGTTCGTGGTCATGAACTGCGCCAACGTCAACACGAAGTCAACCGCGCGGTGGGCCTCGATGCCCTCTTTCTGGTTCAAAGACGTCTGCAGGACGGCATCGGTCATATGATAGATGCACTTGATGGGACCAAGCTCCGTAGGATTAGGCTTGTGGAAGGAGCCGTACGCATTGGAAACGTCCTGCGTGTGGCCGCCGCCATTCTTGATGATCTCATACATCTGAGGCTGGCGAACGCCCGTGGTAACCGGATTGGTCGTCTTCGGCATCTTTGCGGCACCGGCGGAAATCAGTCGAGCACCGCCATTGCCGGCGTTTGCGTGATATGCGCTAGCCGTTGCATGACCGGACTTGCCCATATGACCGCCCATGGCGCCCAAGGCGATCAACAGCTGCGGCAGCATTTCGGCACCGTTGCAGCGAGCCATACCATAGTTGTGCAGAATCATGACCTTGTTACTCTTTGCCATAATCTGAGCCAGCTCGGTGACCTGCTCAGGCTTCACGCCGCAGATCGGCTCTGCCCATTCCGGCGTCTTAGGCGTGCCGTCGTACTTGCCAAGGATGTAGTCCTTAAGGTTCTCATCGATGGTCTTATCCTCAGGCATGCTCTCGGAGTCGAAACCAACCGTGTACTTATGGATGAAGTCCCAATCGATGATGCCTCCCTTTTCCTCGTCAAGGCGAAGCATTTCATAGGCGATAGCGAACATAAGCGCCATGTCCGTGCCGGTGCGAACGGGAACCCACTCAGCATCAAGCATCTGGGCGGACGCGTTGTACAGCGGGTCGATGGATACGAACTTGGTGCCCTTGTCGCGCGCAGCCATCCAATAGTTGATAGGCGTACCGGCGGCAGACCAAGCAGGATTGGACGACCACATGATAATGTACTCGGCGTTTTCAAGGTCAAAGCGATCGTTTGCCGTATCCGCATCACCCGTACCGCAGTCCGTAGTCGGAAGACCCATCTTCGTCACGTCAAGCGTATACGTGCCATGCGACGTGGTATCCCATCCGCGCACGTAACCGGAAAGGACATTGAGCGTGGTGTTGTTCGCCTTGCAATAAAAACCCGTGGGGCCGTACTCGTCGGAAATGCGCTTGATTTCCTCGGATGCAAGCTTAATGGCTTCGTCCCAGCTGATGACTTCCCACTCGTCCTTGCCACGCATCTGGCCGTTGGACTTCTCGCCACCGCCAGGCTGCCAACCCTTGCGCTTGAGCGGATGAAGAATACGGTCAGCGCCGAAGCACTGCTGCTGCTGGGTTTTACCGCGCACGCAACCGCGCTGCTGCGGATACTCAATGGAATCCTCGTGCGTGTCATCAGTCTTCTGACGAACAACGGCGCCGTCCTTGACCATGACCTTGTTCATGCAGCGGCCACCGCAGTTGTGCCAGCAGGCTGCGGAAATCCATTCGCCACCCTTTGCCGGATCGACAGGCAGCTCGTGCTTGTCGACGGCCTCGAGACTTGATTCCGCAGAGCAACCAGTTGCGGTCAGGCCGGCCACACCCGCCATGACGACGGCAGAAGCGCCCAGGAAACCTCGACGGGAAATGTTATTGGAATTCACGGTTATATCCCCCTTCGTTCCTTACAGCGCGCACGTCGCGTAAAATGCGTAACGGGCGACGGCGACGCCGATAACCAGAGCAGCGCACACGACGATCGCAAGCGTCTGCTTGTTTGCGAATTTGGAAGCCATCAGCGTCAACACAGCAGAAGCGACAGGCGCAACCACCAGGCCGACCACCTGCATAACCGGGCTTATGCCAACAGCCGAAAAGACCGCAACCTCAAGCGCCAGACCGATGGCCAGCACCACGTCAACAGCAATCATCGTGTATGCAACGGGCTTTTCAGACAGATTCGCAGCACCAAGCGCGGCGCACAGGCCCAAACCCATGGCCAGGTCACCAGCCACAAAGCTCAGCACGGTAGCAGGAGCGTTCGTCCACACCGCATTGCCGAACACGTCGATATACGCAGTGCCCATAAGCACCATGCATGCCACGGCAACCACGGCCGTCACCACGCGCAGCGCAAAGGGGCTGTCCTTTTTCACGAACGCGATAATCATGTCGATAAGAGCCAGCACGAAGAACACGCCGGAAACGGCAACCTCGCGCACCATGCCAGACGCAAAGTTAACGGTTCCGCTTGTCAACGAGCCCATTGCACGCGGGATGCTCTGCACATGCGTAGAAGCGGCAATCATGCCGATGGCGAACAAAGCAACTACGACCAGGGGCAAAAGCCAGGGGCGATTGCCCGAGCGCTTACGGGCAAAGCACGTTTCAAACACGTACGCACCCGCAGCCATACCTCCCAGCAGCGTGAATGCAAACAGGGATTCGAGACCCATGTTTCCCTCCTCTATTTCCTTGCGCCCGCAGTAGGACGCGCCTCTCGCAAAACGCACCTCGCCCGCACGTTCTGCGTTCTCCTGCTTTTTCCGCGAGATATGCGAATACGCACGAAGAAAACAGGAGGCTGAATATGATTGTCGGAAATCAGCTGAACCCTCCATCCGCATTTATAGCAAAATTGTCGTGAGACAATCAATAGTGTCGCACGACAATTTCGTAGTGTATTTATTTTATTTTGAGAATAGCAATTATCTCAACCAGTCAGCTAAAAGCGTAATCGACCTGGTAATTTACACCTTAGATACCGCCCGTCGGACAACAGACCCTCGATCTTTTCTTACATAACTGTCGCACACGCCGTCACACAGCCAGCCCCAACCAAGCAGGCCAAGGAAGTAAGTAAGGAGTTATAGCGATTTGCTTTCATCGGCTTTTACGTTAAAGCCCTCGCTATATGCGCTTGGCACTACAAGCGTACTGTCGTTATCCTGCATGCCCTCGTACGTCAAATGCAGCTTGCGCAGCGCAAGCGCCACTTCGTCATGGTTATACGTTTGCGCAACCTCATCAAGAATCTCAGAAACGTCGCGCTCCGCTTCCATAAGGGTGATGCGTGCGCTCTTGCGGCATTCCGCCTGAGCCTCCAACGACATAACTCCCTGCAGCTCTTTGGGGATGATTAGGTCGCGCACTTCAACCGAAACGATAGAGATACCCCAATCGGATACCTTTTCCTCAACAGCCTCACGCAGTTCCTGATCAAGCTGATGACGACGCATAACCACATTCGACAACGATGCGCGACCGATGGCATCGCGCAATGCCGTTTGCGCGGAAAGCGCTACGGCAAAGTGATAATCCTCGACCTCAGTACAAGCCTTTTCGGGATCCCAAACCACCCAAAACAGCACGGCATCGACGTCAAGCGGCACCAAATCACTAGTCAGCGCCTCTTCGGCGCCAAACGGAGTTGCATTCATGCGCTGATCAACGCGCAACGTGCAGAATTCAAACAATGGGATGGTGAAAAACAAACCCGGGCCCGCAAGCCGATTAAATCGACCCAGGCGCATGATCACGGCACGCTCCCAGTCCATGCAGACGTGCACCGACGAAAGCACAGCAAGGCCAACTACTGTGGAAAGCAGAATGCCCGTAAGCGTCAAACCGGACGCCAAGACCACAGATGCTCCCAACATCAACGCAAATGCAACGATAGCCAAGGCTATCGTTATCATCACAGCGCCATTTCGCGTCGCTCTTTTCGTAGGGTCGGAGCGATACGCGTCGGCTGCAACACCGAATTCCATCTCAGAACGTCGATACGTATCTTTTTGCCCCGGAACGAGCCTCTCGCCGTTATTTCTGGTTTTCATGGCCCCTTTTCATCCTCCTCACACACGCAGACACCAGTTTCGGGATGTCTTCATACGCCATTCCTTGCTCCAGGCAGCTTTTGATGAAATCTTCGGCGAGCGCATTGACCTGCGCATCCCCTTTTTGATTGCCGCCCGGTTCATTCACGAACACGCCACTGCCCCGAACTGTCGCCACATACCCATCGCGCTCCAACCCCATGTACGCTTTGCTTACCGTGTTGTATGCAATGCGCAAATCGGCAGCGTACTTACGCACCGTGGGCAATTTGTCGCCCGGTTTATAAAATCCCGATGTAATGAGGTATGCCATTCGGTTTCGTAGCTGAACCCACAGCGGTAAGTCGCTGTTTTCGTCAAATTCGAACGAAGGCGTTTCCTTTGTCGCTTTCACGCGTAATCTTTCCGTCTCACACCAGGGGCTGCACACCTGCAGCCACCATTACCAATCGCAAGCATAGCCCTCCTACAAGCACGAGCACCGACGCGAACGCCGTTGCCGGAGCACTCAAATGTCGCCCACTCATCAGGGAAAACATTTCAATCACTATCGGTAATAGTAGCGCACATAAGACAAAGCCGCCCCAAAATAGCTGCGAATGTCTACCTGTCAGCATATCGGCGCTCGCTACCGGGGCAAGGCTTGCAAACAGCAGTATCGTCACGAGGAGCTCGAGCACCACGAACACGAAATCAAAGCGCAGCAATTTGACATCCCATTGCCGCACGGCCCGACGATCCTCACATGAGCATATAGCAAACATTATCACCGCACAGCCGCACGAAAGCGCAGACAGAACGAATAGCACCGGGAGCCACATCGTCTGCCAGAATTTCACAGCGACAACGCTTTTCAGCAGCATTCCCGTGTATGCCATAACCACGAACGCGACGGGGATGCCCACGGCTTTTAGGACCCACAGCGCACGCCGCACGTGCGCTCCCAGCGAAAACGCCGCATCGCAGAAAGCCGCCAACGAACTTCCCATCAACAGCGACAGCGCGAGCGCACCAATCGAAATCAAGCTGCTTGTTGGATATAGTAACAAGTAATAAAACGCATCCGGTCGACCTAAATCAGCGATCAGACACAACACTCCCAGCATCAAAATGCAGAGCGTCGCGCCATACACGATTCTCCTTATGCGTTGATATGTTGATTCACACAAAATTTTCGGCGCATGAGAAGTCCTATTACGCCCACCATGCCTATTCCATATCGACATAGTGCACGCAACATCCAGCATTGCCAACACAGCATATGCGCCCGCTGATGTTCCGCCCAGGAATAGATATACCGCTATCAGCCCGCTAAATGTCATGCGCCCGCCTTTCTTGAACACGGCAAGAATATCACTGTCGCACGACAATTCACAACTATATGAGCCAATGTGCCCATAGCGTTCTAGCTCGCCACCTATTAAAAGATGGCGAGCCAGAACGCCGCGGAGGCAGATTCATTCACGCAACTCGAAAGGAACCCAGGCTGTGCCGTAACTTGTCTGCACGTGCTCCAAGCGCACGCCGAAGGACTGCTCGATAGCAGCACGAACGCAGCCATCCGCCGGTTCGCCCTGCGCAGCTAAGCGCCCTCGCTCCATCACGAACACCTGGTCAGCAACCGAAAGCGCCAAGTTCAAATCGTGAATCACCGCGATAACCGTCTTGCCGCGCTGCCGAACCTGGCGAATCAGCCGCACCATATCGAAACACGCCGCCACGTCCATGAACGACGTCGGTTCGTCAAGCAGCACGGTCGGCGTATCTTGCGCCAGCACCATAGCCATGCGCACGCGCTGCCGCTGCCCGCCCGACAAGCTCTGCAGCGAACGATCGCGCAGCTCAGACACGCCGGCAAGCAAAAGCGCCTCATCGATGCATTCCTCATCTGCCCTGCTCAAGCGCGAAAACGATCCGCAGCACGGGAACCTTCCGCACACCACCAGCTCGCGCGCCGTCATTATAGGCACCTCTTGCTGCTGCACTAACACGCCTAAAAGACGCGCTCGATCGCGAGCAGCCAGCGACGACACATCGCGCCCGGCAACGCGCACGCACCCCGACGTCGGCTTTACCAGCCCCATGGCAAGTTTCGCAAGCGTTGATTTCCCGCAGCCGTTCGGCCCGACGATGCAGCTGATGCTCCCTTTCGGAAACGACGCGGAAAAGCCGTCGAACAAAAGGCTGTTGCCGTACCCGAATACGACGTCGTCAAACTCAAGATCGCCCATCGACCTCTCCTTTCCGCGAACGAAGAATCAGATAAATGAAGAACGGGCCGCCTATCAGCGCCATGCAAATTCCCACAGGGATCTCAAACGGCGCGAACAGCGTGCGCGCAACGGTGTCGCACGCGCACACCACGATGGCCCCGACAACAGGTGAAAGCAGCAATACGCGACGATTATCATGGCCGGCGAAGAAGCGGACGATATGGGGGACAACCAGCCCGACGAATCCGATAAGCCCGGCAAAGCAAACCGCGGCACCCGCCAGTAGCGCTGCAAGTGAAAGCAATGTCAGCCGAGTTCGCTGCACGTTCAGCCCCAGCGCATGCGCACCTTCATCCCCCAACGACAAGACGTTAAGACGCGTTCCCTGGCCTGCGGCCACAAGCAGCCCGACACAGATCGCGCACCCGGGAATCACCAGCTCAGACGCCATCACGCCCGAAAGGCTTCCGACCAAAAACCCGGATGAGTTCACGTAGGCATCCGGATTGAAAATGAGAATCGCGTTCATTCCCGCCGTGAATATGGACGTGAGCGCCATGCCGGCAAGCACGATGGTCAGGCGCGAGGCCCCCGCGTACAACGACACGAAGAACACCAGCAACGCCGAAGCAAGCGCGCCCAAAAACGCACCAGCTGCCGACACGCCCAGTGCATGCGGAGCTACGCATGCGAACAGCAAAACGAACAGGCCGGATCCAGCGTTGACGCCGATGATGTTTGGGCTGGCCAGCGGATTATTCAGCGTTGCTTGGATAAGCGCGCCCGCCTCGGCAAGCGCCGCACCGGCAAGCACGCCCCCAAGGACACGCGGCACGCGCACGTTCGCCAACACGTTCACAGCCATGTCTGACGCGTTGCCCATAGCGTACGCAACCACGTCGTTCGCACCAACAGACGACGACCCTAGCGCCAGACCGGCGAACACCACGCCGGCAAGCGCCAACAGCAAGACAAGCAACATAATGTGGAAGCGGCGTCGCGCGCAATCCGTCATCGCAACCGTTTTGAGTCGATTCCTACGCACGAATCAACCTATTCGCCGTACAGCGCGTCGAACAGGACTTGATACGCCTGATCCCATTGAGCATTCGGCTTGTACTGGAACAACTTCGGGTCCAGCGTCACTACATGATTGTTCTTCACCGCATCAAGCTGCGCCCATGCCGGGTTCTGCGTCGTCTGCTCGGCAAGCGCCTGCTGCGCCGCCTCGTCTGAATTACCCATAGGCAGAAGGAAGATGGTTTGCGGGTTGTCCTGAATCAGGGCCTCCAAGCTGTAATCGGACAACAAGCCCTTATCGGAATCGGCGATGTTCTGCGCACCCAGATCGGCAAGCATGGTTCCCGTCTGCGTCGAGGAAGACTGCGCGCGCGTACCGCCCGAATACGTGGTCAGCACCACGGCGCTGCCAGCTTGTTTTCCTTCCGCCTTCGCGCAAATCTCGGCGATCCTATCTGCCGGGCCCTGACCATTTTCCGCATACGCCTGCTCGTCACCTGTTATATCGCAGCATGTACGCAGCATGCGCAGATAGTCATCGAACGTGGTTACCTTGAAATACGCCACGGGGATGTTCGCCGCTGTAAGCGTATCGGCCAACTCGGTTTGCGCGACACCACCGCCGCGGCCGCTGCTCGATCCTGTCAAAATCACGAAATCGGGGTTGAGCGCGATGATCGATTCGGCATCAAGCGAAGAAAAATCGCCGATCTTCTGCGCATCCGACGCAATGTGGTAATCGGAGAAAGCGTCGTCGGACGCGCCAACCAGCGTACCACCCGCCAGCTCCCACACGTTTGCGAAGCTGCCCATGCCGGCAACCACGCGATTATGCGACGCAACCGTCACTTCGCGGCCCAAATCATCGGTAAAGGTATGTGCGCCTTGCATGGCCGACGTCTCCGTTTCGCCCGCATCAAAAGCAACGGGAGTTCCTTGCGACGCACACCCCGTCAGAGAGAACGACCCTACGCCCACAGCCAACACACACGAAAGCGTGACGGCCCCTTTTGCAACCTTGATCATTGCTTGCTCCTTTTGATCAGCTTTGCCCGCTAAGCAACCGACACGCCGGACGCATCCCGCGCTGCGCTCTTCATGCCCCATGCGCAATAATCGTCCTGCCCCAAAATGTCCCCATCATGGTAATACGCAGCGCGAGCGCGACATCCGCCGCAAACGCCCTTGTAATCGCACGCCCCACACGCGCCCTTATACGCCTGCGTGCGCAGCTCTTGAAACACCGGGCTGGTACGCCAAATCTCATCAAACGGCTGTTTGCGCACGTCGCCGGCATCTTCGGTCATGTATGCGCACGCGCGCACAATGCCTTCGCTCCCGACTACGCAGTACGTCAGCCCCGCCAGGCAACCTCGCGTATAGCGCGTTTGAACACCGATCTGCTCGGCAATACGCATAAACTGCGGCGCACACGTAGGCTTAACCTCGATGCCGGCATCACAACCGGCACGCAAAATGTCAGCAAGCAGCTGCTCATTCTGCTCAACATCGATGCTTTCGTCTGAAATGTCCTTACCACGCCCGACCGGCACCAAAAAGAACACCGAATGGTTCATCGCGCCCAATTCTTTGGCAAACCGAGTGATGTCGCACACCTCGTCACGGTTCCAATCAACCACAGTGGTGTGAACCTGGAATGGCAGGCCGACGCTTTTGCAGGCTTCGATTCCTGCCAGCGTTGCCGCATGCGCGCCGTTGATCCCGCGAAACTTGTCATGCTTTTCCGCGTCAAGGCTGTCAATGCTGATGCCCATAGCGCACGCACCCGCCGCTTTCAGCTTTCGCGCAACGTCTTGCGTGATCAAGGTTCCGTTGCTGCCGAATACCGGGCGGAGTCCGCATGATGCCGCATGAGCCACTAAGTCGAAAATGTCATCACGCATAAGCGGCTCACCGCCACTGAAAATCATGATCTTGAAACCTGCGCGCGCAATGTCGGAAATCATCGCGCGCGCTTCTTCGGTCGACAGCTCTCGGTTATCGCACTCGTCTGCGTCTTGATAACAATGAACGCACTTCAAGTTGCATCGATTCGTGGTCATCCACGATACGATCATCGTCTCCCCCTCTGATTGAGTTATCACTGCAGGAGAAAACGGTACCGAGCGACGTTACGTCGCCGTCAATACAACGATAAGCGTACCTGTGCAGCTATTCCCGCGTATCAGAGCGAGAACAATCGAGCGCGTCTTGCAAAAAACTCAGTGTACGCCGTTGAATGCCGGCATAAAAGTCACGACCGTATTGTTTTGGCCCCGAGCTGCGTTGGTTTGCCAAACGCTTCAAACCAGCAAGGGCATGGGGCATGCCCCCTAAGCTGGAAAAACGAATTGCAAGCGCTCGCGCGCGCTCATCGGTTGCCAATACGCCGTCATGCATTGCCTCGATCGTATCACCCATCAGCTGATGCCAGCAGATAACCTCTTCACGAGATAACTCGGGAATCGGGCAACCCTCAAGCGATTCGCCGGTGATGGCAGACCACAGCATGTCCTCACGATCCCGCACGCTACCAACGGCGGATGCCGATTCGCTCCAATCCACATGATCGGCCATAGCAAGATGCGCACGCAAACTCTGCAGCGCATTCATATCCCGAAGAATCCTCGCGCTTTCACGCTCGAGCTCCGCTCCGCGTTCCGCCAAAGCGCTAGTCAGCTCACCGTCGGGGTCGCTCCCTTCGCTCTCCTGAATCTGGGAAAGCGAAAGCCCTAGGTATTTCAGCGTGATTATGCGATTGAGACGGTCGACGTCAGACGAGGAATACAGGCGAAGATTTTGCTCCCCTTTGCATGTAGGATGCAGCAGCCCACGTTGGTCGTAGTACTGGATGGTTCGAACCGTCACGCCGACGCGCGAAGCCAATTCCCCAACCGTCATCAAGTCTTGGCTGCTTTGTTCTCCCATGTCCTGCTTCACCCCACGAACCGACATCTACTCTGCCGAAAAATAACCACTATAGCGGATGACGCTACGTCATCGTCAAGCACTACCTCGCAAATAAATCGAACACGCAAGGATTCAAGCAATCAACCGGAACCCGGCCCTGCACAGCGTCGATAGCCGCTTGCATCGCGCGTTCGCGCAGTTCGCGGCCGGATTCCTCCGACCAATACGCCGCGTGCGCCGAAAGCACGGTGTGCGGCGCCTTCATGATGGGATGGTCGAAGTCGAAGGGCTGCTCCTGCTCGAACACGTCCAAGCCCGCGCCCCACAACTTATCCTCGCAAAGCGCCTGGGCCAATGCCACGGTATCCACCACAGCGCCGCGAGCGGTATTCACCAGCACGGCATCCGGCTTCATGAGGGCCAGACGTTCGGCGTTGATCAGATGATGCGTCTCGGGAGTAAGCGCCGTATGCAAGCTCACCACGTCCGCCGTCTGCAACAGCTCTTCCAGGCGCAGCACGGGGTAACCTTCGGGAGTACGCCGCCCGGGTTTCAAGCTACGCGACCAGCACACCACCTCAAAGCCCAGACCAGCAGCTTTCTTGGCCACCGCTCTGCCGATTTCCCCCATGCCGACGACGCCGAACACGCGACCACGGCACTGCCCGAGCGGACGCGTACGCGCATAATCCCACACGCCGCGGCGCATATCGGCATCAAGCTCGTTGATTCGGCGCAAAACCGAAAGCGCCAGCGTGGTGGCGTGATCGGACACCACTTCCGTACCGTAACCGGGCACGTTGCACACGGCAACGCCATGCTCGGTTGCGGCCCCCACATCGATCTCGTCGTACCCGACGCCCGTACGACTGACCGCCTTCAGGTTCGGGCACGCCTCGAACACCTCGCGCGGGAACATCGCATACGACGTCACCGCTGCATCGGCGCCGGTTTCCAGCAATCCGTCGATAACCGCCTGGGCGGTGCGGCCATGCGTGACCTCGAACTCGATGCCCGCATCCCTGGCCATGACCTCTTCCAGATTGTTATCCTCGAAATCGGTATCGACCGCTACGATCTTCGGCATATCCACTCCCGTCATCGCCCTTATCAGGCGTTAGCTTGCTCGGCCATTTCCTTCAAATCGGACAAGTCAGTGGGGTCGTCAGGCAAATCGATTCCGTATGCATCCGCAATCGCCCGCGCCTGTTCCACGCGCAACGACGCCAACGCACCTTGCTTCGCCTGCGTCAGATACTCGGACGACAGCAGCAGGCTTCGCGCGATGAATTCCGTTACACGCGAATCGGTACCGGACACCTGCAGCACGCCGACGACGGATTCCGGGGTCAGCGACAGCAAGCTGGCGCCGTCCATCCCGACGGCATTCCCGACAACCTCATCCAGCGTATCGGCCGCCTCTTTGGGGTCTTCGTCCTCGTCGGTAACGCGTCGCAGGCTTTTGAACATCGCCTGGTAAAACGCCAGCAGCAACTTCATCAGATAGTCTTGCTCGAACATCGGCCGCTCCTAGCTATTCGTGGGTTCGTGGAAAATGCCCAGGTGTTCGTATGCCCTCTCGGTTGCCTGACGGCCCTTCGGCGTACGGATGAGCAGACCCTGCTGCATTAGATACGGCTCATACACGTCCTCAAGCGTATCCGGGTCCTCGGCCAATGCCGATGCCAAGGTGGTCAATCCCACCGGACGTCCACCGAACTGCACGCACAACAGCTCCAGAATACGATTATCCACCGCATCCAACCCCAGCGGGTCCACCTCGAAAAAGCTCAATGCTTGCGCGGACACATCTTCATCGATGACGCCGTTGCCCCGCACCTGCGCCCAATCGCGCACGCGTTTGAGCATGCGATTAGCCAAACGAGGCGTGCCGCGGCTGCGACGCGCGATTTCCAGCGCACCGTCATACGAGATAGGCACATCCAAAATGGAGGCGGAGCGTTGCACGATGGAGGCCAGTTCCTCAGACGTGTAATACTGCAGGCGAAACGCGATGCCGAAACGATCGCGCAAAGGCCCGGTAAGCAAACCCGTGCGGGTGGTGGCACCGATGAGTGTGAACCGCGGCAGGTCCAAGCGTATGGAACGAGCCGCCGGCCCCTTGCCCACAACGATATCCAGGGCGAAATCCTCAAGCGCGGGATACAAAACCTCTTCCACCATGCGGTTCAGACGATGGATTTCATCGATGAACAGCACATCGCCCTCTTCGAGGTTCGTAAGGATCGCAGCAAGGTCTCCCGTACGCTCGATGGCTGGACCGCTGGTAGTTTTGATGTTCGCACCCAGCTCATTGGCCACCACGGTGGCAAGAGTGGTCTTGCCCAGGCCCGGAGGTCCCGAGAATAGGATATGGTCCGCAACATCACCGCGCTCCTGCGCAGCTTGAATCAAGATGGCAAGCGACTCCTTAATCTTCGTTTGGCCGAGATAGTCGCCCAGACGCTTCGGCCGCAAGCTGCGATCGAGCGCAAGGTCGTCTTCGGTCAAGTCCGGCGTGACCGCACGCTGCGAGGGGTCGGTCGCACCGACAGGAGCCGCCGACGCAGACCTGCCATCGAAGCTGGAACCCGCTTCGAACACCATTCCCTCTATTTTCACTCCATCAGCCAAAGCTCAAGCTCCGTCATCCATATTATTCGAGTCGCCTTACCTTCGCCGAACGCAAAGCAGTGCCTTGCGTCCTTCCAGCAAAATATCGCTTCGCTCGTACGAGCCAAACCCCAGCAAAGGCAACGATGCAACCCGTTATTTACCTAAACGTTTCAAGGCGTATTTTATCAACGCGTTTTCATCCGCGTCTTCGGGAGCGCCCTTTAACGCAACTTCTGCCTCTGCAGACGCGAAGCCCAACGCCAGCAACGCCTCACGAGCGCCCTTAAGCCGTTCGGCCGCAGCTACAACCGCCGAAGAGGGCGCGCCCGAGACATCGAACAAGCTTGCCAGCCCCTGATCGAACGAGCCTTTCAGCTCCAAGATGATGCGCGACGCCGTCTTCTTACCCACTCCCGGTATCTTCTGCACCGCAGCCACGTCCTGCGCCTGCACTGCCGCCACCAAAGCTTCGGGCGTGAACGAGGAAAGCGCCGCCAGCGCAACCTTCGGTCCCACGCCGCTGACTCCGATCAGACGCTCGAAAAGCGCTTTCTCCTCAAGCGTTAAAAAGCCGTACAATGCTATGCCGTTATCGGACACCTGCAGATACGTGTGCACCTGAACAGGTTCGCCCACTGCCGGCAGTTTCGAAAGCGCACCTTGCGACATGCCAACGGCATAGCCGACGCCCTGCACGTCGATATACGCGCATGCGGCGGTCTTGCCCGCCAGCGCACCCTTCAGAAACGCGATCATCGCGCACCCTCCTCCAAGATCTTGCGCGTCGCCGCGCCGGAGGCGCCGCCTGTTCCCGCGCCCGCCATCACGCGGCCACGCGACTCAAGCTTCGCCAACGCGCTGGCGCCGCCGACTCCCCCGTACCCTTCGTGAGTGGTATAGCAGATTGCAGCCGCAAGCGCGTCCGAAGCATGGTCCGGCTTCGGTTCCACCTGCAGATTCAGCAGCTTCTTCACCATATATTGCACCTGCGCCTTATCGGCCGAGCCGGTGCCCACCACGGCCATCTTGATCTGCCGCGGCGTGAATTCGCCGACCGAAAGCCCATGCTGGGCGCATGCCACCAAAGCAGCGCCTCGCGCCTGCCCCGTGGCGAAGGCGGCCGTGATATTCTGACCGAACCACACGGTCTCGATTCCCAGGCACACAGGTTCGAACTGGCTAATCACCGCCGAAATCTGCTCGTGGATCTTCGCCAAACGCTGCGACAGCTCAACGCCTGCAGGCGTGGATACGCACCCGTACGCCACGCATTCCATACGCGGGCCATACTGCCGCACCACGCCCCATCCCGTGTTCGCCAAGCCTGGGTCTATCCCCAAGATCGTTCGAGGTTCCGTCATCCGCCTGCCTTATCCGTTCAAACATTTGTTCGTGGATATACTACCACACGGATGTTCGTACTCCATCAACGATTTTCCCATGGTTGCTTCTTTCCAAAACCGCCCGGCCAACACAGGGGCCCAGCGCGAAAAAAGGCCTCCCTATCGGGAGGCCTTCCGTTCGCAAAGGATATCCTACACGTTTACTCGTCCAGAGCAGCGGCGATTTCCTCGGTGATGTCCATGGTGTGGTACACGTTCTGCAGGTCCTCAAGCTCTTCCAGCTTGTCAACCAGGCGCATAACCTTCTTAGCGTCGTTGGCGGTGACGGTTGCGGGCGTGGTGGCCTCCATGGTCATCTCGGCGCCCTTGACCTGCACTCCCTGCTCTTCCAAGGCCTTCTTCACGGCCATAAGGTCGGACGGCTGGGTGTAGACGATCCACTCCTCGTCGGCGTCCTCGTAGTCGTCGCCGCCGGCCTCGATGACGGCCATCTCGAACTCTTCCTCATCGGCAGCGGCGCCGTTGGGGCCCATGGGGTGCTTCTTGTCGCCCGTCTCGATCTCCTTGGAGACCATGATCTGGCCCTTGCGCTCGAACATGTAGGAAACGGAACCAGAGGTGCCCAGGTTGCCGCCCGCATGGGCGAATGCGGCGCGCACGTCGGCAGCGGTGCGGTTGCGGTTGTCGGTCAGCGCCTCGCAGAGGATGGCCACGCCGCAGGGGCCGTAGCCCTCGTACACGACGGTCTCGTAGTTCGCGGCGTCCTTGCCGGAACCGAAGGCCTTGTCGATGGCGGTCTTGATCTTGTCCTTGGGCAGAGAGTAGCCCTTGGCCTTCTCGATTGCGGCGGCCAGCGATGCGTTGTTGTCGGGGTTCGGGTCGCCACCCTCCTTGGCAGCAACGGTGATGTTGCGCGACAGCTTGGAGAACAACGCGGAGCGCTTAGCGTCCTGCGCAGCCTTGCGATGTTTCGTGGTTGCCCACTTAGAATGCCCTGACATAGCACGTCCCTTCGAATTACAGCAAATACCAGCTGATAATTCTAGCACCCTTGTCAACTATCCCGCTTCACCCGCCCAACCCTTCATAGGTATTGCAGACGCGGAATGCGGGAAGACCAGGCGAAACTGTCACGTCCAGCAGGCTCGGTACCCGAAAACGAACCCGAAAATCGTGACAAAGTCGATATCTTGTCGATTTTTTCCAACACCTTGTTGGGTAAACTACCATGAAAACCGAACGACACACATTCGCGACGCGCTCCTCGCGCCACCTTGCACTACCTGAGGAACAACGATGGGAAACGTATCCGCTGTCGACGTCGGAATCGACGTCGGCTCGACAACAACGAAGATCTGCGCGCTCGACGCGCGCTCGCGCAACCTGCTGCACACGTCGTACGAGCGGCACGGCGCGCGCCAGGCCGAAAGCGTCCGCGCGGCGCTCAACTCGCTCGCGCGGCTATTCCCGCGGGCCGGCATCAGGCTTGCGCTCACCGGCTCCGGCGCGGCGCCCATCGCCGACAAGCTCGGCGTGCCGTTCGTGCAGGAGGTCGTCGCCAACGCCTGCGCCGTCCAGGCGCTCTACCCGCGTACGCGCTGCGCTATCGAGCTTGGCGGCCAGGACGCCAAGATGATCTTCTTCCGCGCCAACGAAACCACCGGCGCGCTCGACGTTGCCGATATGCGCATGAACGGCAGCTGCGCGGGCGGCACGGGCGCGTTCATCGACGAAATCGCTTCAGTGCTCAACCTGCCCATCGAGCAGTTCGATGCCGCCGCCTGCCGCGGACGCACGGTCTACGACATCTCCGGTCGCTGCGGCGTATACGCCAAAACCGACATCCAGCCCCTGCTCAACCAGGGGGCATCCCGCGACGACCTGGCCTTGTCCGCCTTCCACGCCATCGCCAAGCAAACGCTCGGCGGCCTGGCGCAAGGCATCGACGTGTGCCCGCCCATCATCTTCGAAGGCGGCCCGCTCACGTTCAATCCCGCGCTGATAAGCGTTTTCAAGGAGCGACTCAACCTCGGCGACGACCAGGCCATCGTCCCCGAGCACCCTGAAACCATGGTCGCCCGCGGCGCCGCGCTATCGCTTTCCGGCATGTTCGCCGACACGCCCGCAACCATCGATCCCGCCGCAGCTGCGCAAACGCTCGCCGGCTTCACCAGCGCCGACGACGACCACGCTCCCGGCAGGCCCTTCTTCGAAACCGCCGCCGAGCGTAAGGCTTTCGAGCGGCGCAACCAGCTGCCCGAGGAACCGCACGGCCCCGAAAGCGACGCCGCGAAATCCCACGTACGCAATGGCCGCCTTCGCGTATGGCTCGGCATCGACTCGGGCAGCACCACCACCAAGCTGGCGCTCGTCGCCGACGACGACCAGCTCATCGACAGCTTCTACGCCAACAACGAAGGCGACCCGCTCGAGGTGGCGCGCGGCGCGCTCGTCAGCCTGCGCGACCGATACGCTGCCGCCGGCGTCACGCTCGACATCGCCGGCGTCGGCACCACCGGCTACGGCGAGCTGCTGTTCAACCGCGCGCTGCACGCCGATTACCATACCGTCGAAACGGTGGCGCACGCCCATGCCGCCACCCGCTACGAACCCCACGCCAGCTTCATCCTCGACATCGGCGGCCAGGACATGAAAGCCATCTGGCTTTCCGACGGCATCATCGGCAACATCGTGGTAAACGAAGCCTGCTCGAGCGGCTGCGGCTCGTTCCTCGAGAACTTCGCGCAAACGCTCGGCGTCCCCACACCCGAAATCGCCGACGCGGCGTTTACCAGCGAACAACCCGCCGTGCTCGGCAGCCGTTGCACCGTGTTCATGAACTCGAGCATCGTCAGCGAGCAGAAAAACGGCCGCACACCTGCGGATATCATGGCAGGCCTATGCCGCTCGATCATCGCGAACGTGTTCACGAAAGTCGTGCGCGTTCCCAACCTCGACAGCCTAGGCGAGCATATCGTGGTGCAAGGCGGCACGTTTCGCAACGACGCGGTACTCTGCGCCCTCGAGCAGCACATCGGCCGCCCCGTCACGCGTGCGCCCTACCCCGGGCTCATGGGCGCTATCGGCGTCGCGCTGCTCACGCGCGACCACATGGCAAAACAAGCATGCGAACAGGCAAAATGCGCAGAAGGCGAAGCCGGGTCCCGCACACCCGCCCCCGCCGGCGCGCCAAACCCGGCCCCTGCGCCCAGCACCTTCATCGGCCTTGATGCGCTCGACGCGTTCTCCTACCATCAGCGCACGAACGTCACCTGCCCGTTTTGTGCCAACCACTGCAACCGCACCGTTATCACGTTCGCCGACGGCGCCGCTTTCGTCACGGGGAACCGCTGCCCGCGCGGCCAGATTGTAGGCGACCCGAAAGACCCCGCCACGCGTTCAGCGCTCAAAACCGCCGATGGGCAGGCGAAGGTAGGCGAAAACCTCTTCGAAGCACGCCAGAAGCTCCTCTTCCAAGACTGGCCCATCGAGCAAGTCACGCCCGACCGCGGCGTCATCATCGGCATCCCGCGCGTTCTGGCGTTCTGGGACACCATGCCGTTCTGGAACGCGCTGCTGCGCTCGCTCGGGTTCGCCATCCGCCTCTCCCGTCCGTCCACGCGCGCCATGTTCGAAGAAGGACTGCCCCAGGTCGCATCCGACACCATCTGCTTCCCCGCGAAGCTGGTGCACGGCCACATCCACGAACTCGCACGCGCCGGCGTCGACCGCGTCTTCATGCCCATCATCACCACCGTGCCCAGCGAGAACACCGCATCCACCAGCATATCCATGTGCGCCGTGGTGAAGGGCTATCCCATGGTGGTGAAAAGCTCCGACGACCCCGCAAAGCACTGGGGCATCCCCTTCGACAGCCCGTTGTTCCACTGGTACTCCACCGAGGACCGCGATCGCCAGCTCGTGGATTACCTGGAGGGCACGTTCGGCATCCCCGCCGATCAGGCCCTACGTGCCATCAGGCAGGCGGACAAAGCCCAGCGCGCGTTCAAAGCACTGCTGACCGAGGCCGGCGCGCACGCCATCGAATCCGCTCGCAGCGCCGGAACCTACGCCATCGTGCTTGCCAGCCGCCCCTACCACAACGACCCGCTCGTCAACCACGATCTGCCCAAAATGCTCTCCGACATGGGGCATCCCGTGCTTCCGCCCGACGCCGTCCCCGGCATCGCCGACGTCGACCTGTCGGCAAGCCGCATCGACATCGTGAACAACTTCCACCAGCGCATGCTCGCCAGCGCCGTCATCGCCGCCGACTCCCCCGCGCTCGAGTACGTGCAGCTCGTCAGCTTCGGCTGCGGCCACGACGCCTACCTTTCCGACGAGATCTGCCGCCTCATGAAGGAACGCTCGGGCAAGCAGCCGCTTATCCTCAAGCTCGACGAATCCGACGTCGCCGGACCGCTGCGCATCCGCGTGCGCTCGTTCATCGAGACCGTCGACGAGCGCCGCGCGCGCCAAGCCGCCATCAAGCGCGCCGCCAGCGAAAACGCAACCGACTCCCCCAAGGGAAGCGCACTCGCCCGCCCTTCGGCAACCGCCAACCACCCGCTGCCCGACCCCTACCCCGTCAAGTACGTCAAGGCCGACCGGCGCATCAAGACCATCCTCGTGCCTAACACCTCGCACGCGTTCTCCCTGCTCATGTCGGCATCGTTCGCACGTCAGGGCGCGCAGGCCGTCTCGCTTGACATCGGTCGGGAACGAGCCATCGAGCTGGGAAAACGCTACGTTCATAACGACATCTGCTTCCCAGCTCAAATGACCATCGGCGAAGCCCTCGCCGCGCTCGACAGCGGAAAATGGGACCCGCATACCGTCGCCATCGGCACCGGCAAATACATCGGCGACTGCCGTCTGACGCACTACGCGGCGCTTTTGCGCAAAGCGCTCGACGACGCCGGCTACGGCTACGTCCCCATCATCACCAACGATGACAAGGACGCCCACAACATGCACCCGGGTTTCAAGATGTCGCTCGGCAGCGCCATCCGCGTCGCGTTCGGCCTGCCCATGATCGACGCACTCGAGGACCTGCTGCGCAAGATGCGCCCCTACGAGCTCGAGCCCGGCAGCGCCGAAAAGGCGTTCGATCAAGCCATCGAGTGCGTCACGACGGGCATACGGGAACGCGGCGTGCGCGGCGCCGTCAACGGCTTCAAGCAGGCAATCGCCATCATGGGGACCGTTCGCTACGACCGCTCGAACCCGCGCCCGCAGGTGCTCATCGTGGGCGAATACCTTCTGAACTTCCACCCCGGCGCCAACCACGACATCGAAGACTATCTCGAGTCGAACGGCCTGGAAATCATCGAGGCGCGCATGACCGATGTCATCCGCAAAACCTACTTCTACCAAGATGCTCAGGCGCGCGAATTCCACGTCTCGCAGCCCCTCGCAACCAAAGCGTTCAACCGCGTGGCGAACCGGCTGTTCGAGACCGCGCACAACGTCTGCGACGGCATTGCGAAGGCTCACCCGCTCTACGAGCCTGCATGCCGCATGCCCGAGCTCGTGCGCGAAAGCGACCCCATCATCCACCACACGTTCGACGCCGGCGAAGGCGTGCTCATCCCCGCCGAGGTCCTGCACCACGCGGCACGCGGCTGCCGCGCGTTCGTCATCCTGCAGCCGTTCGGCTGCTTGCCGAACCATGTGGTCGGACGAGGCATCGTCAAGCAGCTCAAGGAGCGCTACCCCGATGCGAACATCCTGCCGCTCGACTACGACCCCGATGTCAGCTTCGCCAACATCGAGAACCGCCTGCAAATGCTCATCATGAACGCGAAGGCGCAGCACCAGCCCGCGCAAAGCACCGAGAGTACCAGCACCGAACACCAGGGGTAGCCATGGCACGACCGAGGAAAAGCGAACGCGACGCCGCCGGCATCCGTCTCGCCAACGCATTCTGGACCCTGCTCGAGCATCATCGACTCGCCAACATCACCGTCGGCATGGTCGCCGAACAGGCCGAGCTCAACCGCGGCACGTTCTACTACCATTTCAAAAGCATGGACGACCTTGTCGACCGCGTCATCGAAGACGAGATCCTTGGCAACGAATCGGTCATGCAAAACGTGTTCGGCCTAATAGCCGGGTCATCAACCGTCGATAGCCTCGAGACGCTCATCAACCGGAAAACGGACAGATTCGCGCTGCTCATCAACCAAGGCGGCATGGACTTGTTTTCCGTCAAGATCAAGCGCCTCGTGTTCGCCACCTGGAAAGCAATCCTGTGCGACGACGGCGAAGAGCTCGCGCCGAACACGCGATTGATCATCGAATACAGCACCAGCGGCATCATCGGGATCATCACCTACGGAGCCCGGCACGAAACCGAGAGCACGTCCCCCGAGTTCTTCCTGTCGTTCGTGAAGAACAACTCGGAATTCCTTGTGAGCCAGATCGGCATCGCCCAGGGAATCCCCCGCGACGCCGTGCTCGAGCGGGTCCGCGCCACGCTGCGCATCGCCGGCATGAACGACCGATAGCCAAAACCCGCCCAAAAAACATGCCCGACGCGCACCAAGCACGTCGGGCATGTTGGCCCATAGGCGATCTGAAGCCCCCGAGCGCTTCGCGCCCGGTCACGGGCACATCGTCACCCGCGGAAACCCGCCAGACACGGGTACATCGACATCGTCTGAAAACGGTTCGCCATCACTTCATCGCCGTAATGCGCAGCGAAGAGGTGCTGCACGGCGCCGACGGGCTCGACGCCGGCCAAGCGGTTCATCCAGCAATCGAACGCCGCGAACGTCACAACCGTATCCACCAGGAAAAACGCCAGCAATCCCCATGCCAACGGCGCACGCCATGCATTGGGGACCGTATCGGCTGCGCGCTGCATCACCGGCAACGCCAGCTTCACCCACGCCACGCCGGCAGCTCCCCACACAAGCGCGATACCCAAACACGTATGCCCGCCCAGATTGAACGGTTGCGAAGAATAATCCCAGGCCACAATGCCGAACGCGTTCTCCCAGAACCATCCGGCGAGCCACTCGAACGCAGCCCCGATGACAGCCGCCACACCGAACAGCACGCCGCCGCGCGCATCCGACAGGCGAGCGAGCGCCAACGTCATCAGAACGCCGCCGACGCCGTAAATCGGGCTGAAAGGCCCCCACAAAAACCCGGCGCGGCTCTCCCATCGGCCATCAACGAAATAGCTGACCACCGTCTCACCGATCAGCCCCAGCACACTGCACACCGCGAAAATCCACACCAGATGATACAGGTCCAGCTTGATCGCCTCGGATTTCGCGGCGTCGCATAAAGCCGCATCGTCGGCTGCCCTAAGCGAAGCGCCGGCGCCATCGGGGATATTGACCGCAGCGGCCGTCCCCTGCATCAGCACGCGATCGCGGTCGGCCGACCGCGATGAACCATAACGAAGCATGTCGCCCTCTTCCCCTTTCTTTTCCCCAACTGGCCATTATGGCACACCTCGGCAGGCCCGCCCAAGGTGCAAACCACCGGTAAACAACCCGTCATCTTCGAAAGAGCCGCCGCTCACCAAGTCGCAAGCGGTCCTGCGACCTGCCGCCAAACCCGCCCCAAAACGCCCGGCTGCCGCCGCATCGTTGACTTCGCCCAAAAGCAAACCCACTATATAGCTAGATTTAGTTCGCAAACCGCAACCGCACACGCCAAAGGGGGCTTCATGCGTTACATCAACTGCCTGAATAACATCTCCGCCAAGGGAACCGACCTGCTCGGATCCGACTACCAGCTTACCGACGACATCGCGCAAGCTTCCGGCGTGCTCGTGCGCAGCGCCGCCATGCACGACATGGACCTGCCCGAAGACCTGCTCGCCGTCGCCCGCGCCGGCGCTGGCGTGAACAACATCCCGCTCGACAAGTGCGCCGAAGCCGGTATCGTCGTGTTCAACACCCCCGGCGCCAACGCGAACGCCGTGAAGGAGCTCGTCCTGTGCGGCATGCTGCTGGCAAGCCGCGGCATCCTGCCCGGCGCCGCCTGGTGCCGCGAGCACGCCGACTCCCCCACCATCGGCAAGGACGCCGAGAAGGCGAAGAAGGCCTTTGCCGGCAAGGAGATCTCCGGCAAGACGCTCGGCGTCATCGGTCTGGGCGCCATCGGCGCGCTGGTGGCCAACGCCGCCATCGATCTGGGCATGAACGTGCTCGGCTACGACCCTTACGTTTCCGCCGAGGCCGCCTGGCGCCTGTCCCCCTCCGTCGAGCACGTCACCAACCTCGACGATGTCTTGCATCGCAGCGACTACGTCACCATCCACGTGCCCGCCATGGATTCCACGCGCGGCATGATCGGCGCGCATGAACTCGAGGTCGCCAAGCCCGGCTGCTCCGTCATGAACTTCAGCCGCGACACCCTGGTCGACAACGCCGCCATGGCCGAGGCCCTCGAGGCCGGCCGCGTGGCAACCTACGTCACCGACTTCGCAACGCCCGAGGTCATGGCTATGCAAAACACCATCGTGCTGCCGCACCTCGGCGCCAGCACCGCCGAGGCCGAGGACAACTGCGCCATCATGGCAACGTTGCAGATGAAGGATTACCTGGAGAACGGCAACATCAAGAACTCGGTGAACTACCCCGCCTGCGACATGGGCCCCGCTCCCGCGCAGGGTGGCCGCGTCGTCGTGCTCCACGCCAACGTGCCCGACATGCTCAGCCAGATCACCGGCGTGTTCGGCGAAATCGGGGCGAACATCGACAACCTCACGAACAAGGCCCGCGGCAACGCCGCCTACACCATGCTCGACCTCAACGCCCCCGCAACCGACGAGCTTGTCGCCAAACTCACGGCCATCGAGGGCGTCCACCGCGTCCGCATCGTGAAATAGCGAACGCAACATCCCCAGCATCTCGCAAAAGGGACCGACTCGCACGATGCGGAGTCGGTCCCTTTCTCTTCGCAGCAGGCCAAGCTGCCCTACGTTCCCGCACAAGCAACCCGCCGAAGCGCCCGAAGACGCCCAAGCTGCGGAACCCGGCTCAACCGCTCCCCCGCTGCAGCCTTTCTCTTTGAAATCCCAGGTAAACCGTTATTTAGACAACTTATTCGCTGGTCTCTATCGTGCCCCCGCCCACAACGGCGTCGCCATCGTAGAGCACCAGCGACTGCCCCGCCGCCGGACGAGCAACCGCCTCATCGAAGAGAACCACCAGCTGGTCGCCCTCCATAACCGCCTCGGCAGCCTGCGCTCGTTGGCGGTAATGGGTTTTCGCCGTAACGCGCATCGGCTTGTCAAGCTCGGCCACCGAGATCAGGTTGACATCCCCGGCGCGCACCTCGCGCACGCCCAACTCGCTGCGCGGGCCTACCACCAACACGTTCTTGCCGGCATCTTTGCCCACCACATACAACGGCTCGGGCGCACCAACGCCGATGCCCTTCCGCTGCCCAATCGTGTAGTGGACCAATCCGGTGTGCCGCCCAAGCACCTTGCCGCTAACGTCGACGATATTCCCAGGCTCGAACGCCGCAGGGACCGCCCGCTCCTTCCCGTCGCCACGCGCGGCATCTCCCCCGAACCCCATATACCGGGCAATGAACGACGCATAATCGCCATCGGGCACGAAGCAGATGTCCTGACTTTCCGCCTTATGCGCATTTCCGAACGAATGCTTCTCCGCCAGCTCTCTCACCTGCGGCTTCGTCAATTCTCCCAAGGGAAACAGCATATGCGCCAGGTCATCTTGCGTCAGATGGTACAGCACATAGCTCTGGTCTTTCGCCTCATCCAATCCACGACGAAGTTCGAAGCGACCCGTTCGCTCGTTGAACGCCCGGCGTGCATAATGGCCGGTAGCCACATAGTCGAAGCCAAGCTGCGCGCGGCGGCGCTGCAAAGCGGCGAACTTCAAGTACCTGTTGCAGTCGATGCACGGGTTCGGCGTGCGGCCGTGCAGGTACGCATCGCAGAACCGATCGATCACCTCGCAGCCGAACGTTCCCGTGAAGTTGAACGTGAAGTGCTCAAGCCCCAACCCGAACGCCACCTGACGGGCGTCCTCCACATCGCTTTGGCTGCAGCAGGTGCTCTCGCCCACCACACATGCGCCTCCGGCGCCGGCAACCTCGTTGTCGAACAGCTTCATGGTGACGCCCGTTGCATCATAACCCGCGTCGCGAAGCAGCAGCGCCGCCACCGAGCTGTCGACCCCGCCGCTCATCGCAACCAGTACACGCTCTTGCTTCTCACCATCCACCTGGGACTACTCCTTCAGACAACCTACCGTCGTACCACCATCGAAGCGCATATCGCGCTCATCGACGACCCCGTTCGCAAACACATGTCGACCTGCGTTTAGCGCCGCCCTGAACCGTCTTCACGCGAGCATCTAAGCCCACGAGCGCATCGAAGCCCTTCGAGAGATCTTCGCGAAACCCACGATTCTAAACAGTTCGAACACCCCAGCCTTGCCATCAAGCTAGATATAATCCGCGAACTTGACCGCAGGCCACACGGCGTTCGGGTCGCATTCCTCACGATCGATGCGCAGGCAATCATGGCAACACCCCTCGCGGCAGCGCATCTGCCGCGCCTCGTCGATCAAAGCGCGGAACAGCGGCGCCATATGACCGCCGTCCTCCACAAAGTACTCGGGATGCCACTGCACACCCATAAGGAAGCGGCAATCCTTCGCCTCCACGCCTTCCACTAGACCATCGGGCCCGTAGGCAGCCGCCGCCAAATTGGGAGGCAGCGCACGAACGCCCTGATGATGCATGGAGTTCACCGCAGCGGAATCGCAGCCCAGAATCTCGCCGAGCTTGCTTGAGCGCATGATCGAGACCGTATGGGTGGGATGCCCGTATTCCTTGGTTTGCCAATGGTTCACGCGCGCGCCCGATTTCGTCTGCACGCCCTCTGCCGGCACAGGGATATCGTCGGCGGCGCACATGCCGTCGAACTGCTCTTCCAGGTCCAGATACAACGTGCCCCCGAAGAACACGTTGATCATCTGCATGCCGCGGCAGATGCCCAGAAGCGGATAATCGAACTGGTACGCATAGCTGAGCAGCAGATACTCCACTTCCTCGCGCTCGGGCGTCAGCTCGGATAGCTTGCCATAGGTGATATCGCCGCCGTAGCGCACGGGGCTGATATCCTGGCCGCCCGACAGCACGAACCCATCGATGCGCGGCAGCAGCGACTCGTACACGCTAACATCGCTCGTAAACGGGACAATCAGCGGCGCCCCTCCCGCAGCGACGACGGCCTGCGCATAATGGTTGTTCATACGAAGAATGCCCTCGTTCGGGTCGTACGTCGGCACGATGCCGATGACCGGCCGCGATGCACCCATCGCTTTCGTGGCAATTTCCTCGATGCTGACGGGACGCTGCACGCTTTCCATAGCGCCCCCTACAAAGTGCCGAAGATGCGATCACCCGCATCACCCAAACCGGGAAGGATATATGCCTGGTCGTTTAGCCCGTCGTCCAGCGCGCACGTCCAGATGCGGACGCCCGAATCCTCCTGCAAAACGGCGCGAACACCCTCGGGGGCGGCCACCAGCACCAGGAATCGGATATCGCGAACGCCTTGCTCTCGCAGATAATGAATAGCCGAAAGCGCGCTGCCGCCGGTGGCCAACATGGGGTCGATCAAAAACACCGTCCTGTCGGCAATGCCCCTTGGCATCTTCGCGTAATATTCGTGCGGCTGATGCGTCTGCTCGTCGCGTTCCATGCCAAGCACCCCCACCGCAGCAGAGGGTATGGCAGAGAGAACCCCGTCAAGCATTCCCATGCCCGCGCGAAGGATGGGCACCACGGCAAGCTTCTCGCCCGCAATCCGTTTTCCCACCGTGCGCTGCAAAGGCGTCTCCACCTCAACGAGCTCCGTCGCCAAATCACGCGAAGCCTCGTACACTTCCAGCATGGCCACTTCATGCACCAGCTGGCGGAACTGGGAGGGAGCCGTTGACCCATCGCGCATGATCGACATCTTATGCGCGATAAGGGGATGCTCGAGCACATTCAGGCGCTCATCGGCTAATCGCATCTCTTCCATCCCAAGGCTCCTCTCAAACTCCAGCGATCTTTGACTGCATATCATACGCTAAAGCCCGACCCCCGAGCACCGTCAACCGGCGTTCGGCCATCAAACTGTAACAAATTTTTCCCACTCGGAAACAAGTCGCAACAATTTTGCGGTTAGCTATATCTATCAATCAGAAAACACCAGGCGAGAAGCTAGTTTTATCGAAGCTTTGCGTCAACTTCGATTGCGTAACAACCACCAACGCGTAACCGAATCAAGCCCTTTTGCCCGTTTTCATAACAAAACAATGTGGACAGCCAAGTGTTTCTTGTTATAGACTGTGCAAGTAACAAGCGTGGACACCTATGCGCCAACATAGCTCCCGCTTGCATCGACAACAGAAAAAAGAACCCCCTAGCGCCAACTAGGGGGTTGCCTAAGTGATCAAGTATCGACCACTCACTCACAGGTGATATTTTACCACTTAGAACATGCGCTCACAAGGCGTTCTTGTTTTTGCACTCTTTTTTTCATTGTCGAAAACGGAATACATTCGACTAGAAAGCGACCGCGTTTCCGCAGGTCGCGAAGGGTGCAGTATGCCTCAACCACCAGTAGGCGCGACGGTCTCCCACGTGCAGGAAAGCGAGTGGGAAATCTTCCGCACGCTTATCACGCACGACGACCGCAACAGCTACTATGTGGTCTCATCGGACGCCAGCGGGTCCTGGGAGGACACCGCGGTGAAAAGCGAATCTCTGTCGGCAATCGGCTTCAACACGAAGTCGGCCTACTACATGACCCACAACGGGTTCACTTCGGCATGCCGAAAATCAGAGCAAGTCAGGCAACTGAACACGCTGTTCTTCGACCTCGATTGCCATGATCGGGACCTTCAGAAAACCCGCGCTATTGTGCGCCAAACGCTCGACACACTCAAGCAAGCTGTTGGGGACGAAACCCTTCCCCAACCCACTATGACCATCGACACCGGTCGAGGCGTGCAGCTCTTCTATGTTCTCACCCGGTCCATTCCGTATCGAGTAAGGGCAAACGGCCAGGTCAACATCAAATCGGTGAAGTTTTTCGAAAACGTGCAGAAGCGCATGGCTTCGTTGCTCGATTCCGTTGTCTCCTCCATTAGGGGCATTTCGGTCGATCGTGCAACGTTCGATGTGTCGCGTGTATCACGCATCCCTGGAACTTTTAACGCCAAAGCAGGGCGTTACGCTTCGCTTTGTGATTATTCCTTTGATGCGCTATATAGCCTGTCGAAACTTTCCGAGCTCATCCCGGCACGCACCGAACAACCCAGCTACAAAACCGATCTCAAACGCGTTTTCAAGAAGACTTCTTCTATCATCAACTATCAGCCTCTTCTGAAAAGCCGGCTTGCCAAGATCATCGAGCTCCAAAAGCTTCGCAATTTCAATTGCGAAGGAAATCGAGAGCTCATGTCGTTCGTGTTCTATAACACGGCTGTTCAGGTGTATCCGCACGAGGTAGCACAACAAAAGCTGAGCTCCTTTAACAACAACTTTATAAATCCGCTTAACGTAAGCGAGCTCAACGGAATTACCAAGTCGGTCGACTCCGTAATCAACATACGTGGGGAACAGGGCTATTACCTCATCGGCGCTAACCGCCTTCGAGAGCTTCTCGCCATGACATTGAAGGAAGAGGTGGCTATCAACTTCTTCGAATCGAAGCGATCTGTTCTGAGAAAAGAAGCAAAACGCATCACCAAAGAGAAAAGAGACCAAAGGAATGCCCGTATCGTCACCCTGTATCGCCAAGGTTCACATACGTATGCTTCAATAGCAAAACAAGTCTTGTGTTCGGTTAGAACTGTAGCTACGGTTATCGGCTCATATAAGCGGAACCAACATCAGCGTGTTCTGGTGAACTTAAATCGTTATAACAAGAAAGTACTCGATACATGCAATTTTTTGTCATACGAGTTTAAGGAGTGCTTGTTACTTCAATCTCCTAGGTTCTTTGTTACTTCTAACTACTGTTCCTCTTTGACAGAAACCCTCCCTGCAAGTGTTTCTGTCACTTTGGCATGGGAGAGTTTCTGTCTCACTATTCGTCGATTTATCTACAATCAGCGGCTAGTCCAGTGATTTCTCAATCGATCGTACCAGGGCTTTGATTTCTCCTAACAGCTTGAAATCTGCTTCGCCTTCTGCGATTTCAGCATGCCTGAGCGCATTCCTTGCAGTTTTCAGGTAGCCGTTCACATCTTTTGGTGCTTTAGGATTTCGTACGACCTTTTCATGAGCTTTGGTTTGCGTTGCTGCAACCAGAGCTTCGATCGGTTGTTCTTGTTTGGAAGCTTTCGCTGCTTCGATGAGTGTTGAAATCTCATCAGCAGTCAATTGCTCCGTGTGCACCGCATTGATGACGCTTTCTTGCTGCATGCTTGAAAGTTTCGACAAAGCTTCTGCTTGGGATTGCGTGATGCTTCCTGCATCAAGAAGATCATTGCCCTCTTTTGACAGGTTTCTTGCTATGTTCAGCAACACCTGTGCAGTTCGTTCAGACACCCCAAAGTGCTCCGCGAGGTAGGTTTTCGTGTTCACGCCCTTTAGCGACGGATCGTCTTTGCGCCATTCCACCAGCTTGTCTGCCAGCACTCTGAAGCCCTGTGCGCGTTCCGACGGTTTGATGTTTCGCTGACCGATATTGCTCGAGTGCATGATGAAATTGGCCTGTTCATCGGAAACAGCGCCAAGCTTATGGCACCTGCCAGGGACCATGCGCCATGCATCGCCGTATTTCTCTGCGAGCAGCTTGCATGCGCGCCAACGACGCTCGCCGTCGATAATCTGGATGCCGTCTTCGGTCTCGCGCAGGATCAGCGGCTCGACTTCCTTGCTGTTCCAGATTAGGCCAGCAAGGTTGTTCACATCCTCGTCCGTGATGGTGTAGCTGTTGTTGGGGTTCGGCTTAAGGTTATCGATGTCGAACCAGTCAAAACCCATTTCAGCCAGCAGCGTATTTCGACGATTGCTGTTTGCCATCTTGTCGGTGATGGCACCTTCCTGGTTGTCCCTGGCCTCGAACGCCGCGAGGCGCATTTGCTCATCGGTGAGCTTCTCGTAACGCGGCGTCACGTTGGCGATTGCTCCTCCGTTGTTCTTGAGTGCGGCCTGAAGCTTATTCCTAGGCATTCATTTCCTCGATTTCCTGGGCCAACAGTCGATACGAGATCGCAGGCTTGCTATTGGGGTCGTATTTGATTAGGGGTTCCATTGCCAAGCTTGCTTCCGGAACCACGGTGCTCTTCTCGATCTTCGTGTTGAAATACTCTGCGTTCGGAATGGCTTCCTTCATCATCTGGCAGCCATATTTGTATGCAGAGGTATTGCGCTCGATCATCGTCTGCAGAATCTTCCAGTGCTGTGGAAGGCGACGACGCTCCCTTGCTGTACGGTTGATCGTGTCGATCGTCTGCGAAAGACCTGCGATTGCATAGCCATCAACCTTAATCGGGATAATGATGTGCGATGCGTTGTTTCCGGCTTCAAGAGCAACGATGGCGTTCGTGGTCGTCATATCCAAGCGCGGACCGCAGTCGATGATGATGTAATCGAATTTACGCTCCCCGCTCCTGGCGGTTTCGTCAATGAGGTCCTCGATAGCGTATAGCAGGCGCGTGTCCACGCCACCGGCAATCTCAGCTTTTAGGCGCGTGTCCGCATCTGCGAATCGAAAGTTCGAAGGCACGCAAAACACGTTTTCGTAGTCGGTGGTGCGCATAACCTCACTTAGCGACATACGCGGAGAGCTTGGTGTTGCCTGATACAGGACGTCGGCGATGCAGGCTTCTTCGGAGCGGGGGTCGTATACGCCTAGGCTCTGGCTGACATTGCCCTGGCCGTCCATGTCAATGACCAGAACCTTGTAGCCGAGCTCCGAAAGGCAAACCGCAAGGCAGGTGCTCGTGGTTGTTTTCGCGACGCCGCCCTTATAGCTCATGATGGAGATGATAGTGGGCTTGTCGGCGGATTGAGTTAGCTGGCCATTGAGCAAAAGGTCAGCGAGTTGCGACTTGTTCAGTCCGCGGCGCTCCGCTTCCTTCTCTAATTCTTCTACGGTTTCTCTTCCCAACGACAAGGATTGCTGCTGCTTTTCCCCGCCGCGCACCTTCGCCCTACTGGCCATTTGCGCTCCTGTCTGACATATAACACGAACATATGTACGATATGATTTGAGGACTGTGCAGGAACTGCACACGAGTAATTTTACCTGCTATTTAAGCTATATTCAAGCATTTATAACATGTATTAAGCTGAATTTCACAATTATTTGTTATATCCATTGCTGAACATTAACCTCGGTTTAATTCCATTCGATACATAATCCTAGGCTTGATTTTCTTACTGTGCAGTTTCTGCACAGTAAGAAAATCAAGCCCGCCAAGCCCGCCAAGTATTAACTCTTCACTGAATCTGATACTTAAATACTGAATGATGTAATTACCCTTGGCACATTTCAGATTCATCAACGATCCGACAATATATCGCTCGGTGCGAAGTTCTCGCGATTACGGTGTATTGTGCTGCGCTAGAGAATACAAATAGTCAAATGAGCTGCTTGAGGGCTGAATGTATCATCATAAGGTGTTTCTTTTGATAATAGAATATTGGTAGCTAAGTTTCGAACAGGGAGTAACATGTCACTCAGAACATGCATTTTAATCTATGAATATCAGGATACAGACCGAGGATTCTGAAGAATAATTCAATTCATAAGGATTCAGATTCCGACAAGAAGATTCACCTCTGCGAATCTCAGGCTCAAATTTGAAGCGGTAAATCAATTAGAGGTAATCAAAGAGCAGCGAATTGATTCGTAGATTTCAGACTAATGCAATATGTAGTTGATGTAATTGATTATGAGAGGAAATTTACTCAATACTGATTTCTGAAAGCACAGCGAATGCATGATGATATGTGAAGGAACATGTGCTTCTGCTAAATAATTCGAATTGCAGAATCAATTACTTACTGTTTAAACATCAAACAATTCTGTGGCTATTGCCCAGACAGCTCATTCTTGAACCTGGCCGGGGTTCATATATCAGCTCAAAGAGAAACTCTGCTTTCAACTAAGAAATGTTTTCAGGACTTGTCACGCTTGAGAGCAATCACGAGTCACCGCCAACAGTTCCAGAATTAATAATTGAAATCCCCAATCATCATTCATTCAGACAGATTCAATTAAGATATGACAGTTGAAACATACGAGATCTGTTGAGGTAAGTATCATCATGCCACAGAGTTACATAAAACTACAGTGCATACCCGGTGGCAAGATACACGATTCCCTGATCTCAATTTGGATCAATCACGTCACGCTTCTATGTAATTACCTGTTGCTGGTCCAATCATTGTTCTGATATATCATCCGCTTTCATGGTTGTGTCCACTTGCATCTAGTCGAAACGCAGTTGTTCCAACGACATTCGTTTCAAGGATTGAGTCTATTCTTGCTACTGATGCGAAACCAAAATGTACTGTGCAGAAACTGCACAGTACATTTTGGCTTTGAAAGTTATGGATTGCAATCAACTGGAATGAGCGGCGTTCTCAAACTGTGTCAGGATTTGGCGTTGATTAGTACGTAGGGGAAACCCGAAGATGTTTTTAGGACATCGAAAGGCGTCGCAATATGTGCAGCATGATTCCAAAAAACTAGAGCTACATAATATTGAAACCAATGGAAGCGACTGAGTCGTGCGGCAATGCTGCAAAGTCGCGACAGGTCAAAAAGAACTTGATGGCCAGTGCGTGAGTCGTGTTGCTTTAACAATAGAATATGACAGTAGCATTCCAGATACACAGAATACAATTCCGGTCGCTGGTGAGACTGAGAAGGAATCGCCACACGTTGAGCAAGGAGTTTGAGTGTATCACCATCGTCGAACCGGGCCACCAAACCACGAATATCTTCTAGAATCAAAGCCGTTACCTCAAGGAGGTATTCTGGGAAAAGAATTTCAACTCTGATGAAGGTGTTTGCTGCTAGAAGTTCAATCAGCGTTCAAGTAAGCAATAGTCGATCCTTGCAGAACGGTAGGTTGAAACAAACTCCCCAAAACAAAATGGCTAATAAGGTATAGATCAACCCATTAACATCATCATTGTTCAGGCGCAAACAGGTTCTAATAGAGAAACAAGGTATGCCATTATGAACCAGATAACGATTTCTACGAACTTAGATAGAAAAGCCAAAATGCATGGATCGTTGGCTTGTGCCTCGCCGTGGAGAGTCGAACCTTGCATGGCGTGCTAATTCCAATGTTCTGACCTTCACGACAATTAATGAGAGAATGGATTTATACAAAGGCCGTTAGCAAGAAGGACATTCAAGAGGGGATTGCGCAGCTGCTACCTCCTGGTCATCTCAAGACATTGTCGAAGGCCTATAGGAAGCAATGTTGCGAAACCTCCAATGGCGAAAATTGACCTGATAGCAATCTGCTGATATCTGGCAATCAAGTTGATGGGCCTAGGCTATGGAGCATCAAGCCATGTTAGTGCAGCGCTCAATGACCCCTTGTGAATCAAATGGCACAATCTTGTGAACCTTCAATCATGTTCAACGATCAAGTAAGGTGAAGCTTGCGGCGGCTATCCAATAGACGGCAATCAACCCATGCAGGCAACATGTTTACCAAAAGAACAATTCAGAATAGGTAATATCAGAAAGAAGCTTCGATCAAACATCAATCTCTACCAGAAAGAGGTCGATAGAGTAGATGTGTAGGAACTGTGGAGTGTCAAGGAATTGAAAAATCACCCATTGCGCAGCCTCCGGATTATGCGTAATATACATCCCCACCCTGAGGCAAGGGCGCACCGGAACGGGAGGCTGAGCCGACCGGCCGAGGGCTGGAAAGGGACTTCGAAAAAAGTCCTTGAC
>NZ_QUCY01000014.1:0-73134 GCF_003474385.1 Eggerthella sp. AM16-19 | reverse complement strand
CGCTCAGCCGAGCGGCACTAATAGCCCGAGCTCTTCGCATCCTCGATTAAAGCACCGAGCGCGATGCGCCATCTTCTGCCGTGCCCGCCATGCGGCCGCCAGGGTCGCCCCGGACAGGGGTTCCTGGCAGGCTCGAATATCTGAGCCGCGGGGGAGCGCCCCCCGCGAGCGCGACCACAGAGGCGGGGATCACCCGGTCCCATCCCGAACCCGGCAGTTAAGCCCGCCTTCGCCGAGAGTACTGCAGCGCGAGGCCGCGGGAGGGCAGGGCGTCGCGCTCGCGGAGGGCGCTTTTCTATATGTGCGCACGCCGCATGCGCCGGGAGGGGCCCCGCGGGGGGACCTCCCCCTGCGGGCCCCTCCGCGTTATGGGGAGGTCGCGGCTTCGCGGGCGGGCCGATCGGCGTTGCGGCGCATACGGCCCCCGCCCGGCATCGTGGGGCGAGCACGTACCGCAGGGGATCGTCCCTTGCGGGCCTCTCCGCGTCTTGGGGCATTGTCCGGCGGGGCGGTTTGATCGGCGTCGCGCGCTGGGCCGGCGCTTTTTTTATCTTTATGAGGCTCCGGCGCGGTTCGCGGGCCCGGGCCGCGTGCCCGCAGGGGGATCGCCCCCTGCGGGTCTTTCTGTATTCCGAGGCCGTTCGCTGCCGGAGGGTCTGCGCGAGGGCTTCTTGCTGGACCGGTCCTGTGCACGGCATGTGCCGGAGGAATTGCGTGGGCTCCCTGCGGGCCTTCTAGCATTAACTTGGACTAGCAATTTGACGGCGGTGGATCGGTTCGCGCTTTCTCGGCACTCTGCGGTATCGAAAAGATTTTGCCCTGGGCGTCCACCGTTATGGTGCCGGCGTTATGTGCCGCGTGTTTCTGAGGTGCGTGGGGG
Organism: Eggerthella sp. AM16-19; assembly: GCF_003474385.1. Classification (NCBI taxonomy): domain Bacteria; kingdom Bacillati; phylum Actinomycetota; class Coriobacteriia; order Eggerthellales; family Eggerthellaceae; genus Eggerthella; species Eggerthella sp. AM16-19. The sequence continues at coordinate 72,254 of NZ_QUCY01000014.1, read as the reverse complement.
TATATGCTCCTTTGATCTTATTATGTCTATGCTGCTATTGGCTTGTGTGGTCGGTTCTGCGATTGTCGCTTTCGGTGCTACACTTTTTGGCGAACATTTTCGATAGATGATTTTGGGCGATGTTCTTTGATCGGGGGTTTGCATGACTGTGGTGCCGGACACCTTGGAGGATGCTGCTGTGGCCTTGGGAGACGGTCGACCTTGCATATTCCCGACCGATACAGTTTATGGTGTGGGTGTTGCTGTTCACGCAGCTTCTGGGCCGGATGTTCTCTTTGCTATTAAGCAAAGAGACGCTGGAAAGCCTATCGCTTGGCTTGTTGGGTCGATTGACGATCTGCAGCGGTATGGTAAGAATCTTCCCTCTGCTGTTTGTCAGCTTGTTCAGCGGTTTTGGCCGGGTGCCCTTACCGTTATCGTTGAAGCCTCGGATTCAGTGCCGGTATCTTATCGATCGGAGTCGGGCACCATTGGGCTGCGTATGCCTGCCAACGAAACAACGCTTGCTCTGATTCGCCGTGTTGGAAGCCCGCTTGCCACGACGTCTGCTAACATCAGCGGTAGAGCCGCGGTGTCTCGATTTGAGTCGCTTGATGCGGAATTGCTCGCAAGGGTGGGGTGCGCTTTGCGAGATCCCATTGAATCGTTGCACAGCGGCGTGGCGTCTACGGTTGTCGACTGCACTGGCGGAGGTTTGAGGGTCGTTCGCGAAGGCGGAATCTCCTTTGACGACATCGCGGTTCAATCATAAGGATTGCGTGGGTAATGTATTTGAGCAGGTGCGACAACATATGCGGGTGTACCATCAGCTATGCAGGCATCTATCAGTGGAAGGCGTAGATACATGAATATCAGCATTGCAAGCGACCATGCAGGTTTTGATCAGAAGCAGTTGCTGGCTGCGTACTTGAAGGAACTTGGTCATAACGTTATCGATCGCGGGCCGGATTGCGATGATCGTGTCGACTACCCGGATTTCGCCAAGGTCGTTGCCAATGATGTTGTCAACGGTGACGCTGAACGCGGGGTGTTGGTGTGCGGCACTGGCATCGGCATGGCTATCGCCGCAAATAAGGTTGATGGGATTCGTGCTGCAAATATCGTGTCTCCCGCTTTCGCTGCGCTGTGCCGTGAGCATAACGATGCAAACGTCATCACGCTTTCCGGTCGCTTCGTCGATCTGTCGGCCAACAAGGAGATCTTGAAGGCGTTCCTTTCCACCGAGTTCGGCGGAGGACGTCATGCAGGTCGTGTTGAGAAGATCATGGCGCTCGAGGGAAAATAGCGGCAATCAATGACTTCACTCACTGAAAACGGTCGACGTTTCGTCGGCCGTTTTTCCGTTTAGGGTCGTATCGTTACCGGATGATTGCGAGGATGTGCATACCCTGTGGGGCTGCGCGGTATGTGCTAGAGTACAGTTTGCAACGATTAATCAATTGGAAGGGTGTCCTCATGGCTATCGATCATGTGAAGCAAACCGATCCGGAAGTGGCAAGCGCGCTTGGGCAAGAGCTGTCTCGTCAGCGTTCGTCCGTCGAGTTGATCGCATCCGAGAACTTCACGTCTCAAGCCGTGATGGAGGCCATGGGCAGCGTTCTTACGAACAAGTACGCCGAAGGCTTGCCGGGAAAGCGTTATTACGGCGGTTGCGAGAAGGTCGATATCGTCGAGAACCTTGCACGCGAGCGCGCTTGCAAGCTGTACGGTGCAAAGTTTGCGAACGTCCAGCCGCACTCCGGTGCAAATGCCAACCTCGCCGCATATTTCGCCACGGTGAAGCCGGGTGATACGGTTATGGGCATGAGCCTGGATAACGGCGGCCACCTGACCCATGGCAGCCCGGCGAACTTCTCCGGCAAGCTGTACAACGTCGTTTCTTATGGCGTTGATCCCGAAACCGAGACCATCGATTACGACGAGATGGAGAAGCTGGCGAAAGAGCATCAGCCTAAGCTTATCGTCGGCGGCGCCTCTGCCTATCCGCGCATCATCGACTTCGAGCGTATGGCGCAGATCGCGCATGAAGTCGGCGCATACCTTATGATCGACATGGCCCATATCGCCGGCCTGGTTGCCACGGGCGCGCATCCTTCCCCGGTTCCTTATGCGGACATCGTCACGTCCACCAGCCATAAGACCCTTCGTGGTCCGCGCGGCGGCTTCATACTCACGAACGATGAGGACCTGTTCAAGAAGATCAATTCTGCCGTGTTCCCGGGTAGCCAGGGCGGCCCGCTCATGCATGTTATCGCTGGCAAGGCCGTTGCCTTCGGCGAGGCCCTGCAGCCGGCTTTCAAGGAATACATCAACCATGTGGTGGAGAACGCCGCTGCAATGGGTCAGGGCATGACCGATGGCGGCCTGCGTTTGGTGTCGGGCGGAACGGACAACCATCTGTGTCTGGTCGACTTGACTCCCGCCGATGTCACCGGCAAGGATGCCGAGAAGCTCTTGGAAAGCGTCGGCCTGACGGTGAACAAGAACACCATCCCCAACGAGCAGCGCAGCCCGTTCGTTGCCAGCGGTATCCGTGTGGGCAGCGCCGCCGCCACCAGCCGTGGGTTTACCAAAGAGGATTTCTACGAGGTGGGCCAGTGCATCGCTGCAACCGTGTTCAACGCCGCAGATGAGGCGAAGCTGGCAGGCGTCAAGGCGAAGATCGATGCCATGCTGGAGAAGCATCCGCTGTATCCTGGCTTGGAGTATTAACAGTAAACAAAAGGTATAAGCCAACGGCCGGGCAAGGAGTCCTTGCCCGGCCGTTGGTGCATGGAAGGGGAGGGGCCGATGCCCGGGAGCACTGATCGCCGTCCAAGCTGGGACGAGTATTTCATGACGCTTGCCAACGAGGTCGCTACGCGCACCACGTGCCTTCGCCGCGCCGTGGGCGCGATCATCGTCAAAGATCGCAGGATCCTTGCCACAGGTTACAACGGCGTTCCCACGGGGCTGGCTCACTGTGCGGAAACGGGCTGCTTGCGTCAGCAGCTGGGGGTGCCAAGCGGCCAGCGTCACGAGATTTGCCGGGGATTGCATGCGGAGCAGAATGCGATCATCCAGGCTGCACGTTATGGTATCAATATCACGGGCGCCTCGATTTACATTACCACCCAGCCATGCGTGGTGTGCGCGAAGATGCTCATCAACGCCGATATCGAGGAAATCATCTATTCGAACCCCTATCCAGATGAATTGGCGATGTCCATGCTTCGCGAAGCGGGCATCAAGCTGCGTGTATACGATGACTCTATGCAAAATAATGCAAATGCATAAAAACTGAACACTATCGCGGTTTTGTTAATAAGAGAAAAAGTAGAACTGGGTAAATAGTCTGCAAAATCGAATAAAATCACGCCGTTTGCCAACGTTTTGTGGCGATTGCGGAGTTTAGAGGGGGCCTGAGTGGTTCTACGTTATCATTAGCTCTGGTTTTTTATGCGGGAATCTTGATTAACGAAAGGTTTGGGTGAAACGCAGGTAATGGTTGCTGCCATCCTTATCGGTGCCATAACCGGTTTTATCGGCTTTCTGCCGTTGTTCGCGGCTCTGCGTTTGGCTCGGAAGCATCCTTCGGTATCGGTCGCCAATGCGGCGCTTTACGGCCTGGGGGGCACGTTCGTGTCTCTTGTGGTCGTTGCGGTCGCGTTGATCGTATGTGCGCTCGTCGCGCATCCGTCGGTGTTTCCCTTCGGCATGGCCGAAATCGTTTCGCTTATCGTTTGTACCGCAGTGTACGTGTGGCGTAAAAACGTGGCACGGTAATTGTCGGATTCGTTTATTGGAAAGGCTGGGATGATCTGAGATGGGCGAGGCGCTCAACAAGTTCGTCGAAGAGGCACGGCACCTCTCCGAAACTTTCGATTCCCACACCGTATTCTCTATCGGCGGTTGGGACATCAGCCAGTACACGCTGTACATGTTCTTCATTTTGGCGTTGGTGCTGATGGTTGTTCTGGTCGGAGGCCGCAAGCTTCAGCTGGTCCCGAAGAACAAGTTCCTGAACACCGTCGAGTATGGCTACGACTTCGTGAACACGAGCATCGGCCAGGACGTTATCGGTGAGGGTTTCAAGAAGCACATCCCGTTTTTGTGCACGCTGTTCTTCTTCATCCTCATCGCTAACGTCGTGGGTCTGATCCCGGGTGCGAAGGCCACCACGGGCACCATCTCCATCACGTGGGCGCTCGCTGCCATCTCGTTCGTGTACTTCAACTTCTACGGCCTGAAGACGCTGGGCGTGTTCGGCTACATCAAGAGCCTCGTGCCCTCCGGTGTTCCCGGCCCCATGGTCCCGATCATCTGGTTCCTGGAGTTCTTCTCCATGGTCATCCGCGTGTTGACGCTGGCCGTTCGTCTTTACGGCAACATGCTGGCAGGCCATATGGTCCTGGCCGTGTTCTCTTTGGCAACCACCGTGTTCCTGCAGCAGGCTGTTTTCAGCATGGACTTCGTTACCGCGCTGCCTGCTGTCGCATGGTTCGTTTTGCTGGTCCTCATGTATGCCATGGAGTGCCTGGTGGCGTTCCTTCAGGCATACGTATTCACCATCCTGTCCGCTTCCTACATCGGCATGGCGGTTCATCCCCACTGATGCGCGGACCGGCGGCGCAAGCCGCCACCTGTTCTGTTTGGCACCACAGCTGACATGAATAGATCAGCTTGGGCATATTGGCATGAGCGCGGAGAAGGCTCCGGGTTCAACGAAGGAGGTAATTATGGAAATCACGCTCGCTGCGCTGAAGGTCGTCGGCTATGGCCTCGCCGCCATCGGCCCCGGCATCGGCATCGGCGTTGCAACGTACGGCCTGTGCGTGTCCGCTGCACGCCAGCCTGAGATGAAGGGCACCCTGATGGGCTACTTCTTCATCGGCGCTGCTATGTCCGAGGCTCTGGCACTGCTGGGCCTGGTCCTCTTCTTCATTGGCTAACAGGTTTTCGACTCAAGCAAGACCTATAAGCTAAGGAAAGGAGGCAAGCGAGTTGAACGTTAAGAACAAAGTGCTCCGTGGTTGCGGCAGCGCAGCCGTCGCATTCGGCGCGGCAAGCGCTATGCTTCCTGCTCAGGCATTTGCCGATGAAGGCAGCGGCGTTGCGGCTATCCTGCCGCAGATGGATGAGTTCATCCCCATGCTCGTTGCGTTCATCATCTTGTGGATCATCCTGGCGAAATTCGGTTGGCCGCTGTTCGAGGGCATGCTTGTCAAGCGCGAGACCACCATCAAGGACGCTCTCGAGCAGTCCGAGAACGCTCGCGTTGAAAGCGAGCGCGTGCTCGCCGAGTACAAGCGCCAGCTGGAGGAAACCAAGGCGCAGTCCGCGCAGATCATCGCCGACGCCAAGAAGACGGGCGAGGCTGTCAAGGCCGATATCACCGCCAAGGCCCAGGCTGAGGCTGCCGGTATGATCGAGAAGGCCCATGCTGCCATCGAGGCTGACAAGAAGGCCGCTATCGCCGAGCTCCAGGGTTCGGTGGCCGACCTGTCCGTCGCCGTGGCTTCCCGCCTGATCGGCGAGGATCTCAACGATGACGAGCACCGCAAGATCATCGAGCGCTACGTGAACGAGGCGGGCAGTTTCAATGCCAACTAACCGCCATGTTCAAAAGGAAAAGGTTGCAACCTATGCATCCGTTCTGCTAGATGCCGCTTTAGCGGCTGGCGGCCAGGATGCGGTGCTGGAGGTTCGCGACCAAGCCGAGTGCATTATCCGCATTATGCGTTCGAACATGGATCTCTCTAGCTCTTTGCAAGACAGCTCTTATACGCCCGAGCAGAGGAACAGCCTTGCGCGCAACGTGTTCGCGCAGGCACATCCGGTCCTTATCGATGTCTTGGCCGTCATGGCCGAGCGCGGGGACTTCGCGTTGCTCTCGCGCGTATGGGAGAGCTACGGAGAGCAGGTCGAACGCAAGCTGAACGTCACCGTGGTCGACGTAACCACCGTCGTGCCGCTCGACGATCACCTGCGCGAGGTTATTACGAAGAAAGCCGAAGCCGACTTGGGCACCAAAGTCGTATTGCGTGAAAACATCGACAAGTCCCTGATCGGCGGCATTTTGATGAGCGCCAACGGCAAGCGAATCGACGCCAGCATGACGTCGCAGCTTGAGGCAGCTCGCAACGTGCTGAAACATTCCACAGATGGAGGTGAATGCTAGTGACTGAAATCACCGCACAGTCTATTGACGCGGCGCTGCGCAAGCAGCTCGATGCGCTGAACACCAGTGTGGAATCCCGCGAGACGGGTTCTGTTATCCAGGTGGGCGACGGTATCGCTCGCGTTGATGGCCTGAAAAATGCGATGGCAGGCGAACTTTTGGAGTTCACCAGCTCTACCGGCCAGGTTGTCTACGGTATGGCACAGAACCTCGAAGAGGATGAAGTGGGCGCCGTTTTGCTGGGCGATGTCGCAGCAATCAAGGAAAACGACGCGGTCAAGACCACCGGTCGTCTGGTTGAGGTTCCGTCCGGCAAGGCCCTGCTCGGCCGTGTCGTGAACCCGCTGGGCATGCCGCTTGACGGCAAGGGCGAGATCAAGGCCGAGGGCACCCGCCCGGTCGAGTTCAAGGCTCCGGGCGTTATCCACCGTAAGCCCGTTCACGAGCCGATGCAGACCGGTATCCTGGCCGTCGACTCTATGATCCCGATCGGCCGTGGTCAGCGCGAGCTGATCATCGGCGACCGTCAGACCGGCAAGACCGCCATCGCCGTCGATGCCATTCTGAACCAGAAGGGCAAGGACATGGTCTGCATCTACGTCGCCGTGGGCCAGAAGGCCTCCACGGTGGCCAACGTGCAGGAGACCCTGGAGAAGCATGGCGCGATGGACTACACCATCATCGTCAACGCTTCCGCTTCCGATTCCGCTCCGCTGCAGTACATCGCCCCGATGGCTGGTGCTGCAATGGGCGAGTACTTCGTCTACAACGGCGAGGACGGCAAGCCCGCCGGTCCGGAGAACCCGGGTCGTCACGTGCTCATCGTCTACGATGACCTGACCAAGCAGGCCGTGGCTTATCGTCAGATGTCTCTGACCCTGCGTCGCCCGCCGGGACGCGAGGCTTACCCGGGCGACATCTTCTACCTGCATTCGCGCCTGCTGGAGCGTGCTGTGAAGATGAACGAGCAGAATGGTCTCGGCTCCATGACGGCTCTGCCGATTATCGAGACCCAGGCCGGCGACGTCTCCGCCTACATCCCGACGAACGTCATTTCCATCACCGACGGTCAGATCTACCTGCAGACCGACCTGTTCTTCCAGGGTCAGCGCCCTGCAGTCGACGTGGGCATCTCCGTGTCCCGAGTCGGCGGCTCTGCGCAGATCAAGCAGATGAAGCAGGTTGCCGGTACGTTGAAGCTCGACCTGGCCGCGTTCCGTGAGCTGAAGGCCTTCACCCAGTTCGGTTCCGATCTGGACAAGGCCACGCAAGATCAGCTGACCCGCGGCGCTGCCATGACCGAGCTGCTGAAGCAGAACCGCTTCTGCATGATGGACGTCTACGACCAGGCCGTTGCCATCTACGCTGGTGGCAAGGGTTACCTGGACGATGTCCCGACCGAGGACATCGTGCGCTTCCGCACCGAGCTGCTGGAGTTCCTGCATGCTTCCAAGCCGGAGGTGTTCGACGAGCTGGCCAAGGCCGGTAAGTGGACTGGTGACGTCGAGAACCTGACCAACGCTGCGATCGAGGCTTTCAAGCTTCAGTTCGCTCCCACGGCGTAAGGTAGGTAGAGATGCCCAACCTTCACGACATTGAAAGGCGTATCGGCTCCGTCTCTTCGACGAAGCAGATCACGCGTACCATGGAAATGGTTGCTGCTGCGAAGATCCGCCTTGCCGGTGAACGCGTGGCGGCGGCTACGCCGTACGCCGAGTCCATGGTCGAAATGTTGGCCAACGTTGCCAAGCGTGTAGGTGGCTCCGAGAATGCGCTGTTGCGCAAGCATGACGAGGTCAAGAACGTGCTGATCGTCGTCGTCGTGTCGGACCGCGGTCTGGCCGGCGGCTTCAACAGCAACGTGCTGCGCCAAGTCGATCATTTGATGAAGAGCAAGCAGGCGGCCGGCGCTGAGGTCAGCGTCGTTGCCTGCGGCAAGAAGGCCATCGGCTATTACACGTATCGCCGTGTCGAGCCGGTCCTTGCCTTCGCTGGCCAGTCCGCCGACCCTACGGTCGAGGAAGCGGACGAAATCGCCGCGTATGCGGTGGATGCTTACGCCAACGGATCGATCGACGAGGTCATCGTGGTGTACAACCACGCTAAGAATTCGGCAGAGCAGCAGCTTCGCGAGGAGTTGCTGCTCCCCGTCGACACGTCGGCCTTCGAAGCCGCTAAGGCTGAGACCGCTGACGAGTCCGCGGGTGAGAAGCTTGAGGGCGATGTGATCTTCGAGCCGAGCCCTGAAGCTGTTCTTGACCAGCTGCTGCCGGCGTATGTTCGCACTACGCTGTATCATGCGCTGATCGACTCGGCAGCTGCTGAGCAGGGCGCACGCCGCAACGCCATGATGTCGGCAACGGACAATGCCACCGAGATGGTTAACACGTTGACCAGATTGTATAACCGCGTACGCCAGGGCGCTATCACGACCGAGATTTCGGAAATCGTCGGTGGCGCTGCTGCTTTGGAGGATTAAATGGCTGAACATTTGTTTACTAAGGAGGAGGTCGAGGCCAGCAAAGGCGCCACGGGTCGCATCGTGCGTATCGTCGGTCCTGTTGTTGACGTCGAGTTCCCCCCTGATCAGCTGCCGGCGATTTACAACGCGCTGACGGTTGACGCTAAGACCGAGGCGGGCGACCTGCACGTCGTCCTCGAGGTCGAAACCCACCTGCCGGGCAACATCGTCCGCTCCGTCGCCATGAGCTCGACCGACGGTCTGATCCGTGGCCTGGACGTCCTGGATACGGGCCATCCCATCATGATGCCCGTCGGCCAGGAGACCCTGGGCCGCATCTGGAACGTCATGGGTGAGCCCGTTGACGAGAAGCCCATGCCCGAAGTCACCGGCTACATGCCCATCCATCGTCCTGCTCCCGAGTATGACGAGCTGGTCACGAAGACCGAGATCTTCGAGACGGGCATCAAGGCCATCGACCTGATCGAGCCGTTCGTCAAGGGCGGTAAGACCGGTCTGTTCGGCGGCGCCGGCGTTGGCAAGACCGTTATCATCCAGGAGCTCATCAACAACCTGGCTCAGGAGCACGGCGGCACTTCCGTGTTCACCGGCGTTGGCGAGCGTACCCGTGAGGGTACCGACCTGTACCTGGAGATGAGCGATTCTGGCGTTATCAATAAGACCTGCTTGGTCTACGGCCAGATGAACGAGCCTCCGGGAGCCCGTCTGCGCGTCGGCCTGGCTGGTCTGACCGAGGCCGAGTACTTCCGTGATCAGGGCCAGGACGTTCTGCTGTTCGTGGACAACATCTTCCGCTTCACGCAGGCCGGTTCCGAGGTGTCCGCACTGCTCGGCCGTATGCCGTCCGCCGTTGGTTACCAGCCCACGCTGGCTACCGAGATGGGCGACCTGCAGGAGCGCATCACGTCCACGTCCACGGGTTCCATCACGTCCGTGCAGGCAGTTTACGTGCCCGCCGACGACTTGACCGACCCCGCTCCGGCCACGACGTTTACGCACCTGGACGCGAAGACGGTTCTGTCCCGCTCCATCGCCGAGCTGGGCATCTACCCGGCCGTCGACCCGCTGGAGTCCACCTCCCGCGCTCTGGATCCCGCAATCGTGGGCGAGGAGCACTACCGTGTGGCCACCGGCATCCAGGAGCTGCTGCAGAACTACAAGGACCTGCAGGACATCATCGCCATCCTTGGTATGGACGAGCTGTCCGAGGAGCAGAAGCTCACGGTTTCCCGTGCGCGTAAGGCTCAGCAGTTCTTCGGCCAGTGCTTCCACGTGGCAACGCAGTTCACCGGCCTGCCCGGCAAGTACGTCAAGATGGAGGACACCGTCCGTTCCTTCGCCGCCATCCTCGACGGCGAGTGCGACGAGATCCCCGAGCAGTGCTTCCGCCTGAAGGGCGGCATCGACGACGTCTACGCTGCTTACGAGGAAATGAAGAAGGAAGAAGCGTAGTATGGCTAGCTTCAAGTGCGACATCGTCACGCCTGCCGAGAAGCTTGCAGCTTGCGAGGTTGAAATGGTCGTCGTCCCGGGCGTCGAGGGCGAGATGGGCTTTCTGGCCGGTCACGCTCCGTTGGTGTCCGTGCTGGCTGATGGCGAGATCCGCCTGACGCCTGCAGAGGGCGGCCCCGTGCAGCGCTACGAAGTCAAGGGCGGCTACGTGCAGGTTACCGACGACAAGGTGATCATCCTTGCCGATAGCGCAACGCCTGTTGCTGCATAGCCTGGGTGTTGGCTTGAACATCTGAATCCGCGGCCGCTGGTGCGACTGCTGGCAACGCGACGGTCGTATCCATCGGCTGTTCACCTGAAACGGCTCCCGCCGAAAGGCGGGGGCCGTTTTGCATATGGCCGTATGAAACCCCGCGCGAAATCCATCGTTTGTTCGAACACACGTGCGCTAAAGGCTGCTATCATGAGGAACCGGAAAACCCTGCTTCTGTCAATCGGCGCCCAGCCTGACCGAAGCGCAGCACATCACTTGCGAGAAGATTCGAGGCGCATCCATGGCGTTCGTTCATTTGCACAACCATACCGAATACTCGTTGCTTGACGGCCTCACCCATATCAAGGATATGGTACGCCGCGCGGCCGAGCTCGACATGCCTGCTGTCGCCATTAGCGATCATGGCGTTATGTCGGGCGTCCCCGAGCTGTGCGATGCTTGTGCCGCCGTTGAGAAGGAAACCGGCAAGAAGGTCAAGCCGATTTACGGCTGCGAAGTGTATTTCACCACCGACGAGGAGCTTCGCAAGGATGTGAAGCCCAAGCTTTACCACTTGCTGCTGCTCGCCAAAACCAACGAAGGCTATCACAACCTGTTGAACCTGGTCAGCGAATCTCATGTTGACAACTTCTACTACAAGCCGCGTACCACATTCAGCATGTTGCAGAAGTATGGCAAGGGCATTATCGGATCGTCTGCGTGTATCGCGGGCATCATTCCGAAACTGCTGGATAACCGTCAGTTCGATGAGGCGGTGAAGTGGGCAAACAAGTTCGCGAGCTGCTTCGAGCCGGGCGATTTCTATATCGAGCTGCAAAACCAGGGCATCCGCACCGACGGTGGGCTTACGCAAACCGAGCTGAATCACCAGCTTACCGAGGTTGCTCACCGTGCGGGCCTGAAGACCATCGCAACGAACGACTTCCACTACCTGCTGCAGGAAGACGCGAAGGCGCAGGATATCATGCTGTGCATCGGCACGGGCTCCGCCGTTAACGATACGAATCGCATGAAGTTCGAGAACGACCAGTTCTATATGAAAACCGAAGAGGAGATGCGCGAGGCGCTTCGCGATTTCCCCGAGGCATGCGATACCACGGTGGAGGTTGCCGAGAAGTGCAACGTCATCCTTGAGCGCGATTCCATTCTGCCGAAGTTCCCGCTTCCCGAGGGCGAGACGGACGAGAGCTGGTTCCGCCATCAGGTGCTCGAAGGCATGAAGAAGCGCTACGGCGATCCCATTCCCAAAGAGCCGCTCGATCGTGCCGAATATGAGATGAGCGTCATCATCCAGCAGGGCTTCCCTGCGTACTTCCTGATTGTGCAGGAATACTTGGACTGGGCGCGAAGCCAGGGCATCGGTGTTGGACCAGGCCGTGGTTCTGCTGCCGGTTCGATCGTTGCATATGCCATGGGTATCACCGACTTGGAGCCGCTTTCCAACGGCTTGCTATTCGAGCGATTCCTTTCCCCGGAACGCGTTGAGATGCCCGATATCGACTGCGACTTCGAGGATGAACGTCGTCAAGAGGTCATCGAGCACATTCGCGAGGTGTACGGCGCCGATCACGTTACGGGCGTTATCACGTTCGGCAAGCTGCAGGCGAAAAACGCCGTGCGCGACGCGGCGCGCGTGCTCGACTATCCCTACAGCGTAGGCGACAAGATCTGCAAGATGATCGGCGACGAGCTGGGTATCACTATCCAGAAGGCGCTGGACACCAACCCCGATCTGAAGAAGGCTTACGACACCGAAGAGGATGTCAAGGCGGTCGTAGACGCGGCGCAGTCCATCGAGGGCCACGTGCGCGGCGAGGGCGTGCATGCGTGCGCAACCATCATCTGCCGAGACCCTATGGCCGATCACGTGCCGGTCAAGCGTGATACCAAGGGTGGCGGCATCATCACGCAATATGACGGCCATTACACGCCGGACCTGGGCCTGCTGAAGATGGACTTCCTTGGTTTGCGCACGTTGGGCGTGCTTTCGCGCGCGTGTCGCAACGTGGAGATGACCACGGGTCGCAAGATTATCCCCGAGGAGATTCCCACTGACGATGAGGCGGCGTTCGCCCTCATGCGTTCGGGCAATATGGACGGCTTGTTCCAGGTTGAGGGCGGCTTGTACGTCAGCCTGTTCGCACGTCTGCCACCGAAGAGGTTCAGCGACATCGTCGCTTCTATCGCTTTGAATCGTCCGGGCCCGTTGGAGTCCGGCATGGTCGACGACTATGTCAAGGTTGCAAGCGGCAAGACTCCTGTGCATTACTATGATGAACGCCTGCGCCCGGTGCTTGAGGAAACCTACGGCACCATGGTGTACCAAGAGCAGATCATGCAAGTGTCCATGGTCATGAGCGGCTTTTCCGCCGGCAAGGCAGACAAGCTGCGCAAGGCAATGGGCAAGAAGAAGCTCGACATCATGCGCATGCTGCAGGAGGACTGGAACAACGGCGCGGTCGAGAACGGGTACTCGCTTGAGATCGCAAAGAAGATCTGGGACGACGCGGAGAAGTTCGCAAAGTACGCGTTCAATAAGTCGCATTCGGCTGCGTACTCGATCCTGGTTATGCGCACTGCTTACCTGAAGGCGCATTACCCGAACGAGTATATGGCTGCAGTGCTGTCCAGTTACATGGGCAACACCGACCGCTTGATTCGCTATATCTCTAGCTGCAATCATAACGGCACGCCCGTGCTGCCGCCGGATATCAATTCGTCGAACGCCGAGTTCACGCCGGTTGAGAACGGCATCCGCTTCGGCCTGGTCGGCGTGCGCGGCGTTGGTCGCAACGTAGCGGACGAGATCATCGAGGAGCGCGAAAAGAACGGCCCGTTTACCAGCTTGCACGACTTCGTGAACCGCGTCGATGCAAAGTGCTACAACCGAAAGACACTCGAAGCGCTCATCAAGGGCGGTGCGTTCGATTCGACGGGGTACACGCGCAAGCAGCTCATGTATTTCATCGAGGAGACGCCGCTTCTGGAAGGCGCTGCGAAGCGCCAGAAGGACCGCGATCGTGGTCAGGTGAGCATGTTCGACCTGTTCGCAGACGATGCAGATTCGGGTTTCCAGGAAGATGTGCCCGCTCCTGACGGAGTGGAGTGGCCAAAGCGCCAGCTGCTGACGTACGAGAAGGAGATCATGAAGATCTACGTCTCGGACCATCCGCTCACGCCGTACGAGAACTACATCTCGCGCATTACGAAGTGGCAGTTGGGTGATTTAGCCGAGCGCACGAAGGAGATCAAGTCCGCGGTGTTCGTGGGAATGGTATCCAATGTTGTGACGAAGCTGACGAAGCGCGGCACGAAGATGGCCACGTTCGACCTGGAAGACACTACGGGCCATGTGGAGTGCATCTGCTTCAAGTACGAGGAGAACGCCGAGGCCATCCAAGAGGATGCTATCGTCAAGATCAAGGGCAAGTTCGAGCATTCCGATCGCGGCAACCAGATCATGGTGTTCGAGGCGGAAACGCTTGAGCTGAGCGAAGAGGACGCGAAGCCTCGTCAGCTGCGCCTGAGCGTGCCGATGTCGGATTTCGACCAATCGAAGTCCATGCGCTTGAGCCGTATCTTGAAATCGTATCCGGGACGCGATGGCGTGGTGCTGTTCGTGAGGCAAAACGATGGGCATAAGTTCCGGGCGGAGCTTCCGGTCACGGTGGATGCAGAAAGCCCCATCATGCGCAGCGAGTTGACGGATCTGTTCGGCTATAACGTGCTGACTGCGTAGCGGGCATGCCGCTTGGTATTGGATATCCCATGGGACCCGGATGTGAATCCGGGTCCCGTTTCTTTTGCCGGGCGTTGTCGCGTATCATGGACCGTATGGATGAAACGATTGAGCATATCGAGAAAACGTTGCAAGCGGAAGCTGCGCCGACGCAAACCGAGGGCGCAACGGCGTATGCCGATGCCGCACGGGCGAGCGACGCTGTGGGCTTCGAACGTGAGGATGCTGAGCGCACCTTGTCGCTGACGGTGTCCTACAATGGCGGCCCGTTTTGCGGCTTTGCCCGTCAACCTGGCAAGCTTACCGTGCAGGGAGAGCTTGAGCAGGCGCTGTCCCTGGTGATGTGCAGGCCGGTGGAAGTGGTGTGCTCTGGTCGCACGGATGCGGGAGTACATGCGCTTGGCCAGGTGATCAGCTTCAACGTTTCCGCCAAGGAGCTTGAAAGCCGTAGCCTGTACAGCCTACGTCGAAGTCTGAACGCGTTGACGCATGAGGACATCACGGTGCGCAAGGTCGAGGAGCGTGATCCGGGCTTCAGCGCGCGGTTCGACGCGCAATGGCGCGAATACCACTACCATATCTGCCTGGATGACACGCCGCCGCTGTTCATGCGCGATTTCAGCTGGTTCGTGCATGCCGACCTGGATATAACGGCGATGCAGCAGGCTGCGCGCTACCTGGAAGGCGAACACGACTTCAAAAGCTTCTGCATGGCGGCCAGCGCCGTGGGCAAGCCCACGTGTCGCAACGTGCATGAGATCTCGCTTTCGCGCGAGACCATCATGGGCGAGGAGGTGCTGACCATCAAGGTGGTGGGTAATGCGTTCCTGCATTCCATGGTGCGCACCATCGTGGGCACGCTGGTCATGGTGGGCCGCGGCCTGCGCAAGCCCGAATGGGTACGCGAGGTGCTTGAAGCTCGCGACCGAACCGCGGCCGGGGAGAATGCTCCAGCCGCCGGCCTGGTGTTTTGGAAGGTGCAGTACTGATGGCGGGCAAGCAGGAAGCCAAGCGCTCCGGGAGCAAGGCGGAAAGAAAACGCCATCTTGCGAAGTTCACCCATCTATACGAAAGCCGGGATAAGCGCTTGTGCGTGTTCGAGGATGAGCACGGTCATCTGACGAGCGTTCGTGCTTCGCGCTTGGCGTGACGGACGGCTCTTCGAGTGTCGGCCGTCGTTCGCATAGCAATCCGAAGGCCTTGCCTATCAACTAAGAAGCCCCTTGCAACCTGGTTGCAAGGGGCTTCGGCGTTACTGTGATGCGTCGACTAGCGGGCCTTCGGCTTTTCCGGCACCGTTTTGTCCACGAAGTAGATCTTGTACCACATAAGGAACATGTAGACGATCCAGATCTTTCGGCTGCGGTCGGCGCCGGCCTTGTGCTCGTCAAGCAGTCGCACTAGCTCATCGGTGTTGAAGAACTCGCGCGCGATATCGCCGGTGAACCATTCCTTCACCTGGTTGTAGTAGCGGTCCTGGCGCAGCCAGTTCACCACGGGGACGGGGAAGCCGAGCTTCTCCTTCTGCGCCCAGTCCTTCGGGATGGCGCGCTCGGACGCCTCGCGCAGCGTGAGCTTGGTTTGCGTTTCGTTGGCCTTGAGCGGGGTGGGGATGGTTGCCGACACATCGAAGACGCGGCGGTCCAAGAACGGCACGCGGGACTCCAGCGAATGGGCCATGGACATCTTGTCCGTTTTCAACAGGATGTCGCCGACCAGCCAGAAGTACAGGTCGACATACTGCATGCGCGTGGTCTCGTCCAGGTCCTTGACCTCGGCGTATACCGGCGCGGTGAGCTGCTGGGGGGTGGGGGCGTTGCAGCCGCCGCGCAGCAGCTGGGCGCGCTCTTCCACGGTGAAGGCAACGCCATTGGCGTTGGTGTAGTACCAATCTTCGGGCGTTTCGCTGGCGCGCTCAAGGTAGTTCGCGCCGCGGATGCCCAGCTTGCGCATGACGCTGGATGCGCCGCGCAGCAGGCCCTTCGGGGCCCAGGACAGCTTAGCGTTGGAGAACGGCGTTTGGTAGATGCGGTAGCCGCCGAAGAACTCGTCGGCGCCTTCGCCGGAAAGCACCGCCTTGACCTGCGTTGCGGCGATCTGGTCCACGAAGTACAGCGCCACAGCCGAAGGGTCAGCCGAAGGCTCGTCCATGTGCCATTGCACGCGGGGCAGGCTTTCCCAGTACTCGTCCTCGCCGATGTACTTGTTGGTGTTGGCGATGTGCAGCTCGTCGGCAAGCTCGTGGGCCCACGAGATTTCGTCGCGCATCATGCCGCCGGCGCCTTCGGCGTTGTTGGCGGCGGCGTTCTTATAGCAATCAAAGCCCACGGTGAACGTTTTGATGTCGGGGTTTTCCTTGGCCAGGCACGCGGCCATGTAGCTGGAGTCGATGCCCGAGGACAGGAAGCTGCCGACCTCGACATCGGCCACGTTGTGGTAGCGGACGCTGTCGCGCACGGCTTCGTCGATGGCCTCGACGGTATCTTGACGGCTGCGCTGCGCATCGAAGTTGTACTCGGGACGCCAGTAGCGGCGCTCGGTGATGGACCCGTCGGCATGCACGGTCATGCAGTGCGCGGGAGCCAGCTTGAAGATGCCCTTGAAGAACGTCTCGGGAAGGGCGCTGAACTGGAAGCACAGGTACTGCTCGAGTGCCTCATGGTTGAGCTCGCGCGTGTAGTCCGGATGCTCGAGGATGCACTTGATCTCGGAAGCGAAGATGAAGCGGCCGTTTTGCTGCGTGTAGTAGAACGGCTTGATGCCGAAGAAATCGCGGGCGCAGAACAGCTCGCGCGAATCGCGGTCCCAGATGGCGAACGCGAACATGCCGCGCAGGCGGTCGAGCACGCCTTCGCCCCATGCCAGATAGCCCGTGAGCAGGACTTCGGTGTCGGAGTTGGTTTGGAACTGCCAGCCCTGCGTCTCGAGCTCGGCGCGCAGATCGCGGTAGTTGTAGATCTCGCCGTTGAACACGATGGCGAAGCGCCCCTTGGCGGCAGCCTGCTCGGGCGTGCCGCAGGGGGTGCCATCAAGGCGCAGCGCCGGCGAGGTGATGACGGCGGCGTGGTCGCCCGTGGAGCGCACCATGGGCTGGTTGCCGTTGGCAAGGTCGATGAGCGAAAGGCGGCGATGGCCCAAGGCGATGCCGCTTTCGGCGTCGATATACTGGCCTTCGCCGTCGGGCCCGCGATGGGCCATGACGTCGCACATGGCTTTCAGTGTGGGCAGGCTTGCATCATCAGCCTGCGTAAATCCGCAGATACCGCACATGGTGAGGCATCCCTCCAATCGTATATAAAGGTAAGGTTCATCATAACGAATGGAGTGGACGGTGGCACGCCTCCCGCGAAAAGCGCAGATTTTCCGACGAGCCCGCGGCATGCGCGGCGGCGGTTGCGCGGCGCATGCTACACTGCGGGGAAAGGATCGCTTGCGCGAAAAGAGCGCCTGCGCTGGTCGGCTGAAAGGGATTGCGGGAAAAGGCTCGCCTGAACCGGTGGGCCGGTGACGCTTGCGGGGAAAGCGCGCTTGGAACGAAAGGGCCCGCGGGCGGGAAGGGCTTTCAGCGCCCGCTCGCCCGCGTCGTGTCTTGTTCGGTCTGTTGGGACGACGGCGGATCGCTCGCAAAGGCGTTCGCGACGTTGAAAACGTTGACGGGGAAGGAGCGTGTCATGAAGGTGCATGTGGAGGTGGATGGCGGCCTGTTGGCGGATAGGTTCGGAAAGTATGCGCCCGAGCCGGATCGGCTGGAGGGTTTTCCCGTGCGTTCGTTTCCCATCGAGATAAACGATGTGCCGCAGGAGGCACGGACGCTTGCTCTGGCGTTCATCGATTACGACGCGATCCCCGTGGGCGGCTTCTGCTGGATCCACTGGACCGCGTGCAATCTGCCGGCGACCACCACGCTTATCCCCGAGGACGCCAGCCGCACGGGGGCGGTTGATATGGTGCAGGGCCGCAACAGCAATTGGTCGCCCATGGCGCACGGTAGCGACAACCCGCAAGTGCACTCCCGTTACTGCGGTCCGCAGCCGCCTGATGCCACGCATAGCTACACGTTGAACGTGTACGCCCTCGATTGCGAGCTGGGGCTGCCGGAAGGCTTTTATCTCAATGAGCTGCGTCGCGCGATGAACGGCCATGTGCTGGATCAGGCGTCCGTGGAGCTGCCGAGCCGCGCGTAGGGTCGATGCGGTGCGCAGCGCCTTTTGATTCGCCCGATAAAGGGGATTCTTACAGTAATGAAACGGATTCTGTGGTTTGGCGTTGTATGGAGTAGCGCCGCAGGTGGGGTATTTTACAATGACGGGTACGCAATAGGGCGCCTGTCGTCTTGACGCTTGGGCGTGGGCGGTCTGCCGTGGGGCTGGCCGCCCGCGCTTGTTTTCGCGATGGCGCCGCAAGGTTATGGAACCGCGCTCGATAGCGCCGGCTATGGAAGAGGTACCGCCTGCTATGAAAAACGTTTTGCACGTGCTCGGCCGCGACCTGCTGCGCCTTTTGAAGGCGCCGGCCGCCCTGGTGGTGGTCGTGGTGCTGGTCGTGCTGCCGTCAACGTACACGTGGTTCAACGTCATCGGCTTTTGGAACCCCTATGACAATACGGGAAACATGCGCGTATGCGTGGTGAATCAGGACGCCGGATCCGAGAACGACTTGATGGGTCAGATGAACCTGGGCAACCAGATCGTGGACACGCTGCATGAGAACAACCAGTTGAAATGGGAGTTCACCGATTACGACGACGCGATGCGCAAGGTGGAATCGGGCGAGGTGTATGCGGCGTTCGTCATCCCCGAGGACTTCACCGCCAACTTGTTCACCATTGTGACGGGCGATTTTCAGCAGCCTAACCTGCGGTATTACGTTAACGAGAAGATGAACCCCGTGTCGCCGAAGGTGACCGATGCGGGCTCCTCCACCCTTGATGAGACCATCAACAGCCAGTTCGTTTCCACGGTCAGCTCGGTGGTGGCGGACACGCTCAACGATAAGGTCGCCGAGGCCGAACAGAATCTGAGTACCGCGCAGAACAGCTCTGCCGCGCAGCTTTCGCGCGCCGTCGATTCGGTTTCCGATGCGCGTGCGACTGTGAGCGGGTTGGCGGCGTCCACCGAGGAGGCCCGCCAGAAGGCGCAGTCGGCGAAGGGCCAGCTTGAGCAGGCTCGTGCCGACGCGCAAACCGTGCAGGACCAGCTGCAGCAGGTGAGCGACCTTTCCTTGACGCTGCAAAACAGCCTGGGCACGTTCACGTCGGTGGCCATGCCCGGCATGTCGAACACGAACCTGATGCTGTCCCAGGTCGCCTCGCAGGCGGCTGGCTCGATCACCGATGCCTCCAACGCCATATCGGCTGCGCAAGGCACCGTGGACGCCGCGGCAGATCGAGCCCAGGGCGTGCTGGACATGAACACCGCCGTCATCGAGCAGCTGCAGATCGTGCACGATCAGATGCCCGACTCCGATCCGAACAAGGAGCAGCTGCGATTCGCCATCGATTCCCTGACCGCCCGCAACGCCGAGCTGCAGCGTGACCTGAATGATCTGAAGACGCTTAGCGGCGACGTAGATGCTACGGCCGCCAGCGTCGCGGCCGCCGCCAACACCGTCAACGTCGCCGCGCAAAACGCCATCACGGCTTCGGGGGCTTATCAGCAGCAGCTGTTCGGCAGCGCCCTGCCGCAGGTGAGCAACGGCATCTCCCAGGTCGGCATCGCCGCCGCCGGCCTTAAGGGGGCCATCTCGAACCAAGGCTACCTGATCGACGAGACCTCGGGCGTGATCGACCAGCTGTCCGGGACGCTGCACGTGGCAGGCGATGCCATGGCGCAGACCGACGTGCTGCTGTCCGGCCTTGAGGGGACCATGCGCCAGGCTCGCAACGACGTGTCCCTGCTGGGAACGTCCTCCGCGGTGTCCGAGCTGATGGACAACGGGCGCATCGACCCCGGGAAGATCGCCGAGTTCATGCAGGCTCCCACGCAGGTGACCACCGAGAAGCTGTATCCGCTCAACGCCTACGGTTCGGCCATGGCCCCGCTGTTCATCAGCCTGAGCCTGTGGATCGGCACGTTGATGTTGTGCGTCATCTTGAAGCTGGAGGTCGACAAGGAAGGCGTGCCGGGCCTGACGGTGATGCAGGGCTATATCGGCCGTTGGCTGTTCTTCGCTTTGCTGGTGACCCTGCAGGCCGTGGTGTGCGTGACGGGCTGCCTGCTCATCGGCGTGCAGGCAGCATCGGTGCCGGCGTTTTTCGCGACGGCGGTTTTGCTGTCTCTTTCCTACCTGTGCATCACGTACACGCTGTCATCGTCGTTCCAGCATATCGGCATCGGCCTATGCATCATCATGGTGTTCGTCCAGATCCCGGGCGGCACGGGTTTGTACCCGGTCGAGATGACCGACGCCTTCTTCCGCACGGTATACCCCATGTTCCCGTTCACCTACGGCATCAACGCCTTGCGCGAGACCATCGGCGGCTTCTACGGCACGCAGTGGCTGGGTTATTGCGGGGTGCTGCTGCTCATTGCGCTGTCCATGGCGCTGGTAGGCCTGTTCGTGCGACCGCATCTGACCAACCTCAACCGCCTGGTGGCGAAGGAGATCAAGCAGAGCGACCTGCTCAACGTCGAGGAGGCATTGGTTCCCGAGCGACGTTATCGTATCGGGCAGCTTATCCGGGCATTGTCCGACCATGACGAGTTCCATAATACGGTGCGTCAGCAGGCCGATACGTTCCTGAGGCATTATCCTCGCTTGAAGCGCGGCGCGCTCATCTTAGGCATCGCCGTGCCGGTGGCGGTCTCGGTGGTGTTCGCCGTGACCACTACCGAGAAGGTGGTCATTCTGACAGCATGGCTGACCTGGTTGGTCATCCTTATCGGCTTCTTGCTGGGATTGGAGATGGTGCGCGACAACATTCAGCGCCAGGCGTCCATCGACAGCATGAGCGATGACGAGCTGCGCGGGCATCTGGCTGATCGGGGCAAGAAGGTGGTCAAGGAATTGGTGCCTGCTGCTATGTCGACGGCCCGCGTTTCGGTGCCTGTCGATCGCTCCGCCCGTGCGGCGGGCGTGTCCGTGCCGCTGCCGCCTGTGGGCGTGGCTGCCGACGACCTGACGGACCAGTCTGCCTCTGCGTGCAGCGCCGAGGATGCCGGACAGGGCGCTGCCCGCAAGCCGAAGGATGCTCCGGGTAAAGGCGCATCGCTGATGGACTTGGCGGCAAAGGGCAGACCGGCGTACTTCGACGGCCCGTTTTTGACCGACGAGGAGGCTCATGGTGAAAAGGGCGGAAACGGCAAGGGCGATGTGGAGCTGCTCGAGGCGGAGATGCCCGCTCTTGAGCTGAGCGCCGAGGACCTTGAGGCGCTTGCGCAGCGCAAGGCTGAGCGCGGCAAGCACGGGAAGAAGCATAAGAAGAAGGGCGATTCGAAGAAGGGGGGCGGCCATGCGTAACGTGTTCAAGCTGTTCTCCTACGATATCAAGCACCTGTTCGGCAACGTGATAACCGTGGTCATCGTCTTGGGCCTGGTGTTCTTGCCGTCCATTTTCACGTGGTACAACGTCATCGCGTGCTGGAACGTGTTCGACAACACGGGCAACCTGAAGGTGGCCGTCGCCAATTCCGACGAGGGATACCAAAGCGACCTGCTGCCCACGAAGATCAACGTTGGCGACAGCGTGGAGTCGGCGTTGCGCGCCAACGACCAGCTTGACTGGGTGTTCACCGACGAGGAGGACGCCATCGACGGCGCGCGATCGGGCAAGTACTATGCGGCGGTGGTCATCCCGCAAAGCTTCAGCTCCGACATGATGAGCTTCTACTCCGACAACGCCGAGCACGCCGAGCTCATCTACTATGAGAACGAGAAGAAGAACGCCGTGGCACCGCGCGTGACCGATCAGGCGTCCAGCAAGGTTGCCGCCCAGGTGAACACCACGTTTGCCGAGACCATCTCCGATGTGGCCCTGGGGCTGATCGATTCGCTGGGGACGGTGGCAGATGATGCCGATGCGGCGGGGCAGGTGGCCAAGCTCTCGGGCACCATATCCTCGTCCGCCGATCAGATGCGCACCGCAGCCGACGTGCTCGAGTCGTACGCGAATCTGGCGGGGACGGCGCAGGCGCTCGTAGGAAGTTCCACCCAGCTTCTGGGCAATGCGCAAAATGCGGTGAAGGATGCGCAGCAGCAGGCCTCGGGGGCGAAAAGCGGCGCCGAGACCATCGGCGATGCGCTGACGACGTCGGTCTCGTCCTTGTCCGATGCCCTGGCCCAAAGCTCCGACGGCTTCAACCAGGTGCCCGCGGCCATCGATAAGGTATATGCGCAGGTGGATACCGATAAGGCCAACGCCGCGCAAAGCCTTCGCGACCAGGCGGCCGACGTGGATTCCCAGATAGAGCGCTATCAGCAGCTCATCGAGGTGCTTGAATCCATAAAGCCGCAGCTTGACGAGCAGTACCGCCCCGCGGTGGATGCCGTGGTGTCGCAGCTGAACACGTCCATATCCTCGCTTGGGAAGCTGCGCGACAGCTTGACCTCGGCGGCGGACAAGATGGCTACCGGCAACGACCCGGAATCCTCGTCCCGTGCCGATATCCAGGCGAAGCTCGACGAGGCGAAGGCGAACGCCGACAAGCTGAAGAACGATTACGAGAACAACCTGAAGCCGGGCCTTGAGAGCTTGGCGAGTTCGGTGGCGCAGGCGGCCCAGTCGCTTTCGGCGCGCGCTTCGCAGCTTTCCGGCGTGGGCGACGGCTTGAACGGCGCCGCGTCCTCGGTGGCGTCCGACCTTGCGGGCGCGCAGAGCGCCATCCGCTCCATGTCAGATGAGCTGCATGGGTCGGCCGACAAGATGTCGGCGTTGTCTCAGCGCGTCAACGAGGCGTTGGCCAGCGGAAACGTGGAGCAGCTGAAGCAGATCATCGGCTCGGACCCCGAGGCCCTCGCCAAGGCGGTGTCCGCACCTGTGGGGGTGGAGCGCATCGCCGTGTTCCCGGTGGAGGACTTCGGGTCTGCCATGGCGCCGCTGTATACCACGCTGGCCCTGTGGGTGGGGTCGTTGCTGATCATGGTGCTGCTGAACCCGGTTCCCTCCGAGCGCGCCAAGCGCGAGGCGGGGCTGGTCGACCCCAAGTCTTGGCAGCTGTTCTTCGGGCGCTACGGCGCGCCGTTCGTATTGGCCTTCATGCAATCGACGGTGGTGTGCCTGGGCAACATGCTGTTCGTGGGGGTCCAGGTTGCCAACCCGCTGCTGTACCTTGTGTGCTTCTGGACGGCGGGCTTCGTGTTCAGTTTCATCGTCTACACGCTGGTGTCGCTGTTCGCCAACCTTGGCAAGGCGCTTGCCGTGCTGCTGCTCATCATCTATGTGACCGGCGGCGGTGGCAGCTTCCCCTTGCAGCTGCTGCCCAGCTTCTTCCAGGCCGTCAGCCCGTTTTTGCCGGCGACGCACGTCATCAACGCCATGCGCGCGGCGAGCATGGGCGTGTACCAGAACGATTTCTGGGTGCAGATCGGCACAGCGCTCGCCTTCGTCGTGCCGTTCGTGATCATGGGCATCCTGCGGCCGGTGCTCTCGCGCTTCACGTATTGGTTCGTGGAACAGGTGGAGAAATCGAAGGTGGTTGCCTAGCCGGCGGCAGTTGGGAAGGCTGGTTTCTCGGGGCGCGGTCCGGTTTCGGGCCGCGCCCTTTTTCGCGTATGTGCGCGTTCGGCCCCGTTCGACGGTTCGTCTTGCCTTGCGGCAGGGTTCCGATCGCGGGTCAGCGGCCCGTCGCGCGCTGCATGGAGTATAATCATGAGCAGGTTCAACACGGTGCGTTACCTGCTTGGACGACGGCAACGTAACGGTTGGGTCCGAAAGCAAGGCGCCAAGGGGCAAGCCTTGCGTATCCGGCGATCGTCCGCCGGTTTCAAGCCTGCGCGGCGGGGTGCCGCTGGGCGCTTTTGAGGGAAGGAGCCCGTTATGATGTTCCGTCATGTCATGGTCCCCTATGATGGGTCCGATCACGCGAAGAATGCTCTGAACTACGCCAAGGACCTGGTTGCCGGCGATGCCGACGCCAAGCTGTCCGTGGTGCATGCCGTGCCGTCCAGCTACATGGGCGTGGACCGCATGGGAACCGATGGCGCGCTTGACGGCGTGCCCTACGGCATGCTGGATTACGAGGAGTATCAGGGCGTGGTCAAGCGCGTGCTCGACGAGGCGCAGAAGCGCGTTGCCGAGGATTTGGGCGATGCTCTGGCCGATCTGGGCGATCGTGCCCAGGTGGAGGCCGTCGCCGGCGCTTCCCCTGCCGATGCGCTGTCGCGCTACGCTGAGGAGCATGATTGCGATCTCATCGTCATGGGCCGTCGCGGCCTGGGCGCCATCCGCGGCATGCTGGGCAGCGTCAGCTTCGGCGTGCTGCGCGCCACCGATGTGCCGGTGCTTACGGTGAAGTAGCCTTCGCCTGTTGTTTTGGCCGATAAGCCGTCTGCAACGCTTGCCGTTGCGGGCGGCTTTTTCGCGTTTCGGGGCGTATGACAGGACTCGAAACGCCTGCCTTCGAATCGGGCGCGTCCGACATTATGGCGATAAAGCATTGCTGAACCGCGTCGGGCGCCGGGGTGTTGCGGAGACAGGGCGTCGCGTTTCGGGGCGTTGCGGAGATGGGGCGTTGCGCGGCAGCGCGCCTGCCTTGCCCCAAGCGGGCGCTGCCGTTGCGTTAAGCCGCTTGCGCCCCCAGCGCCCAGCGCACCAGCATCTTGCCTGCGACGACGCCCAGCACGCATGCGGTCAAGCTGCCGAGCGCATAGGCGCCGCCTATGGCGTATTCGCCGCGCTCGAGCAGGTCGAGCGTTTCAAGCGAGAAGGTGCTGAACGTGGTGAATCCGCCGCACAGGCCGGTTTTCAGGAACAGCACGGCGTTTGAGGGCAGCATGCCGGGGCGGACGTTGGCCGCTTCCACCACGGCGCCGATGACCACGGCTCCCGTGAAGTTGATGACGAAGGTGATGAGCGGGAATTGCCCCTGATAGGGGAGCAGTCCAAGCAGATAGCGTGCGATGGCTCCGCAAAAACCGCCTGCCCCGACGCATAATGCCGCGATCATGGCACATCCTTTCCAATGCGTGTTCTTCAGGTTCGTATTGTAGTGCAACCCGTTGCCGTATGCGTTGGTTGCTAGACTGGACGGGAACGAAAGGAGCTGACCATGGCGGATGAGATGATGGATAAGGACCCGGCTTCGACGCAGATGGTATCGGCGGAGGCGGGCGTCGCCCCGGCCGATGTGCGTGCGGCGCATGATATGGCGGCGTTCGTGCAGGAGTGCCCGAGCATGTTCCATACGGTGGCGGCCATGCGGCGGCGTTTGGATGAGGCCGGTTTCGCCTATCTGCCCGAAAGCAAGCCGTGGGAGGTTCGGCGCGGCGGGCGCTACTACACCGTGCGCAACAACTCGAGCATCATCGCGTTCAAGGTCGGCGCGAAGCTTGACGCGTATCGCTTCCAACTTACGGCATCGCATTCCGATTCCCCGACGTACAAGGTAAAGGCGGCTCCCGAGCTTTCCGGTTCGGCGGGCTATTTGCGTCTGAACGTGGAAGCATACGGCGGCGTGATGGATCACACCTGGTTCGACAGGCCCTTGTCCGTTGCCGGCCGCGTGTTGGTGCGTTCGGGTAACCGCGTGGAAAGCCGCCTGATCGCGCCAGATGCCGATCTGCTTATCATTCCTCGCGTGCCCATCCACCTTGATCGCGAGGCGAATTCCCGTTTTTCCCCGAACCGTGCCGTCGATCTGTGTCCGGTCATGTCGGCAGGGGCGCTTCAGCCCGGGTCCTTCGATCGGCTGGTTGCCCAGGAGGCGGGCGTCGCGCCCGAGCAGGTGCTTGCGCGCGACCTGTTCCTGGTGAACCGTCAGCAGCCTTCCGTGTGGGGCTGGCGCAACGAGTTCATAAGCGCTCCGCGTTTGGATGACCTGGGGTGTGCCTACATCTCCCTTGCCGCGTTCCTGACCGCGGGCAACGACGATGCCGTCTCGGTGTTCTGCTGCTTCGATAACGAGGAAGTGGGCTCGAATACCAAGCAAGGCGCCATGTCGACGTTTTTGCGCGACTGCCTCGAGCGCGTGAACGCGGGACTTGGGTTCACGCTTGGGCAGCTGCGGTGCGCGCTGGCGAAGAGCATGCTGGTCAGCTGCGACAACGCCCACGCCGTGCATCCAAACCATCCCGAGCTCTACGACCAGGGCAATCGCGTCATGCTCAACCGCGGTCTTGCGGTGAAGGAAGCGGCGAACCAGAAGTACTGCACCGATGCCTTTAGCCGTGCGGTGTTCTGTGCGATATGCCAGGATGCGGGCGTGCCCTTGCAGCGCTTTGCGAACAGAAGCGACATGCCGGGCGGGTCGACGCTGGGGAACCTGTCGAATATGCAGGTGAGCATGCACGCTGTCGACGTGGGCCTGCCTCAGCTGGCCATGCATTCCAGCTATGAGACGGCCGGCGTCGCCGATATCGCCTTGGGAACCGCCGCGTTGGAGGCGTTCTATAACGCCGACGTGTGCATCGAAGACGCCGATTTCGCGGAGCTGCGACCATAGGGGTGTTGGATACGCGGCCGGATCGGCGGGTTGCAAGAATGCCGATTGTAAGGTGACGATTGCGTTAATGGACATAATGCTGCAATATGGGGTGTTGCACGCAGGCAAGACGAGCTCGCGTGCAATGATGCGATTCGCAAAACGATAGGAGTATTTTGCAGCAGCAACCTGTCGGCGCCGATGCGCCTTGTGTTCATATCATCACCGATTCAGCCTCTGACCTGGTACAAGGTGAACTCGATGGCGTAAGCGCCGTCGTGCCGCTTTCCATCGCGTTCGGCGATAAGGAGTATTTGGATGGCGTGGACCTGTCGCATGACCGGTTTTACGAGAAGCTGGTGGAGTCCGATGAGCTTCCGCGCACCAGCCAGGTGTCGCCGTTCGCGTTCTCGCAGACGATTGAGGGCGTGCTCGGCGCGCCCGACGTCGGCGGCTCGGACGAGGCGGTGGTCATCACGTTGTCGGCGAAGCTGTCGGGCACGCACGAGAGCGCGCTCGCCGCGGCGCAGGCGTGGGGAGGTCGCGTGCACGTGGTGGACTCCACGAATGTGACCATCGGGCAGAAGGCGCTCGTGGCGTTTGCGGTGCGCTTGGCGAAGCAGGGCATGTCGGCGGCTCAGATCGTCTCCGAGCTCGACGATGCGAAGGGCCGCATCCGCTTGGTCGCGCTGCTTGATACGTTGGAATACCTGCAAAAGGGTGGACGCATCTCCAAAACGGCGGCATTCGCCGGCGGCGTGCTGTCCATCAAGCCCGTGGTCGCCATCCAAGACGGCGCCGTCGCCGTGCTTGGCAAGGCGCGCGGTTCGAAGAAGGGCAACAACCTGCTCATCCAGCAGGTGAAGGAGGCCGGCGGCATCGACTTCGACATGCCGTTCTTCCTGGGCTATACCGGCTTGGGCGATGATCTGGTGCGCAAGTATATCGAGGATAGCCGCGAGCTGTGGGAGGACCATGTGGAGAGCGTCGGCTATTCCACCGTGGGCGGCACCATCGGCACGCATGTGGGGCCGGGCGCCGTGGCGCTGGCGTTTTTCGCCGAGCAGTAGCGCACCGCCGTCAGGTATTTTGCCCCGGCATCGTAACCGAGTGGTTACGATGCCGGGGCTTTTTTATCCGCGGCCGGGCGCGGAATGCGATCGGCGATAGCCGAAACCTTTTTTGCGGCCGTTTTGGTAGCATATACCTCCATACGCGTATGACCTGCAGTTTTAGTGGTATTACCCGCGATATTCCGTATGTTATGCGAGGGGGTTGCAATGAGTCCGAGCATCGAGCAGCTTGATCGTTTCGTAAGATCGGCGCGTGCGGGTTCCTACAGCGCCGCTGCGCAGGAGCTGTACGTTTCCCCGCAAACCGTTTCGAAATCCGTCCATGACATGGAGCACAAGCTCAACATCGTGCTGTTCGAGCCGACAGGGCGCCGTCTGCGCCCCACCGCCCGCGGCGCGCAGGTGCTCCATCGCGCCTCCGAGGTCCTCGAGGGAGTAGACGATATCCGGCGCATCTGCGGCGACGGCGGCCTGTCGGGCGCGGCGGGGACTTCCCGGTTGCGTGTTGCGGTGGCCAGCTCCCCTTTGCGTGGCAGTGTGATGGCCGAGCGCGATTTCCGCGGTTTCCGGCGCCGCTGCCCGCATATCGCGCTCGACGTGTCCTTCCTTTCCAGCGGTTCGTGCTTGTCGGAGCTGGAATCCGGTGCGGTGGACGCGGCGGTGGTGGCGGGACGCCCGGGGGCCGAGGGGCTTGTGTCGGAGCGCGTGGGTGCGGTCGAGCTGCGCCTGTTGGTGTCGCGCGGGCATGCGCTTGCCTCACGCAAGTCACTTGCCCTTGCCGACCTGGAAGGCGCCCTGCTTGCCGAGCCGTATGATTCCCGCTGGCTTAAGGCGACGGCGCTTGAGCTCCTTTCCCGGCACGGCGTGCGTCCGCGCATGGCGTCGCTGGAGATGTTGGCGGCGCGGCATCATGGCTTTCTCCATGAAGACGGAGGGGCGGTGCTCGTGATATGCGATGGCCGCTATCCCGAGCAGTTCCCGGATGTGGAGGCGGTGCCGTTCGCGGAAGGGGAGGGCATGGAGCTGCCCACGTACCTTGCGTGGCGACGGGAAGCGCCCGCTGCTCGGATGGCCGCTTTGGCGGAATGCTTGCGCGATTCGAGGTAACGGCCCGGGGCGGGTGCGCCGATCAGGTGCGCCTGCCCCGGGCTTTTCGCGTCCTGGAGGCATGCGGCCGCGGTGCGAACCGGCGCTGGCAAGGCGGTTGCCTTGATCGCGGCGTTCCCCCCTCCTTGTCGACCATCGTGTCGGTAAACGGCCGAAACGGTCTCTTTTCCGGGTAAACAGAGCGATTTAACGAGCAAATTACACTATCTGGGTGATGGAATACCCCCGTTGTTTTCGATATGGTTACCGTTAGAAAGCAAGGGATAAACGCTTAAGGAAAAAGGGAGGGCCTGTGAATACGAAGACGAAGCGTCGCATGATGGCGGTAACCGGCATCATCGTCATCGTGCTGGTCGTGATCTTGGCCGTCGTCGGCGGCTCCGGCGTTGCGAAGTCGGCCACGGTCGCCGACGCCGTTGCGGGGAAGTACGCGGACCAGAAAATCCAAGTGACGGGCAACGTGGTGGAGAACTCCTACGCCACCAACGACAACGTGCTCACGTTCGCCATCTACGACAAGGACGGAAACCCCGGCGATCGGCTCGAGGTGCGCTACGAAGGGGGCGTGTCGGCCACGTTCGGCAACGATGTGACCGCAATCTGCACGGGCAAGATCGCCGACGACGGCGTGCTGCATGCTACCGAACTGGTGACGAAGTGCCCCTCGAAGTACGAGAACGCCTCGAGTGCGTTGAGCGTCTCCCGTCTGCTCGAGTACGGCGATGAGGTCGTCGACAAGCCGGTGAAGGTTTCCGGCACCGTGCAAACGGGCTCCCTGAAGGCCGCCGGCGAGGGCGATCGCTTCGTGTTGGCCGATCCCGATTCCGGCAAGACGCTGCCCGTCGCGTTCGACGGCGCGCTGTCCGACGAGATCGCGGAAGGCAGCTCGCTCGTGGTCACTGGCAGTCTTTCTGCCGACGGCAAGTTCGCCGCCACCGATGTGGCGCTTGAGGGTTAGGAAGAGGTTTCACGCATGTCGACTATCGGCCTTATGGGCCTGCTGGTGGCGTTCGCCGGCGTGGCCGTATCGGTGCTGTGCCTGCTTGCGGGCGCGATTTTGGGGCGCAAGGGGGAAAGCTCGCTTGGCGAGACTCTGACATGGGGCGGGCATATCGCCTCCATCCTGACCACGGTGGCGCTCACCGTATGCTGCGGCATCCTGGTGTACTGTTTCTTCGCGGGCGACTATTCCATCGAGTACGTGCTCAAGCAGCATAGCAACGCCGAGGGCACGCTCGGCTGGCTGTTCAAGCTGTCCGGCCTGTGGGCCGGCCGCGAGGGCTCGCTGCTGTTCTGGGCGTGGCTTATCAGCGTGTTCAACTCCGTGGTGGCCATCCGCGACCTCAAAAGCCCGCGCAAGCTGGATTCCATGGCGCTTATGGTGTCACAGTTGGTGTTGGCGGCGTTCGTGGGCGTGCTGCTGTTCAGCGAGAGCAACATGCCGTTCACGGTCACGCCTCAGAAGTACTACAACGCCGACGGTTCGCTGACCAATGCGGCCAGCATGTTGGGCATGAACTCTCTGTTGGAGCATTGGGCCATGGCCATCCATCCGCCCACCTTGTTCGTGGGATATGCGGGCCTGACCGTCCCGTTCGCCTATGCCATCGCCGCGCTCATCGTGAACGACCCGTCCAGGGAATGGGTGGTGCGCAGCCAGCGCTACGCCCTGTTCTCGTGGCTGTTCCTGGGCATCGGCATCGGCCTTGGCGCTGTGTGGGCCTACGTGGTGCTCGGCTGGGGCGGCTATTGGGGCTGGGATGCCGTGGAAAACGCCAGCTTGCTGTCGTGGCTGGTGGGCGTGGCGCTCATCCATAGCTTCACCGTGTACCGCCAGCGCGGCGCGTTCAAGCGTTGGAGCATCATGTGCGCCTGCATCACGTTCGCGTTCGTCATCGTGGGCACGTTCATCTCCCGTTCGGGCCTGGTGCAGTCCGTGCATGCCTTCGAGGGCGACCCGGTGTCGCTCGTGCTGTTCGGCGCGCTCATCGTCGCGGCGCTGCTGGCCGGCATCGTGGGCCTGGTCGTTCGCTGGAAGAGCTTCGGCCCGGCCGCCGATGGCTCCGACGAGGTGGAGAACCTGCTGTCCAAGGAAGGCGCCTATTACTTCAACAACGTCATCATGGTGGTGTTCGCCACGTTGCTGGCGTACCTGACCGTGTCCTCGGCGCTGCCTGAGTTCCTGCCGTTCGGCGGTCAGACCGTGTCCTCGGGCACGTTCAACGCCATCGCCCGCCCGCTGGGCGTGGTGTACCTGGCCATCCTTGCGGTGTGCCCGCTGTTGGCCTGGGGCAAGACGCTGCGCTCGAAGTTCCTGAAGCAGGCGCGCATCTCCGCCATCTGCGCGCTGGTCCTGTTCGCGGTGCTGGCGGTGTACTGGGCCACGTACCTGGTGCCCAGCTATAACGCCATCCTCGCCGCAGGCGGCACCGCCGCCGAGGAGCTGGCAAGCGATGGCCCCGCCTGGTACTACAACGGCCTTGCGCTCGTGGGCTTCCTCGTGGCAAGCGTGCTGCTGTTCAACTCGTTGTTTATGTTGGGCCGCATCGTGCGCTCGTACAAGGAGTCGCATAGCTGCGGCGCTGCGGCGGCCTTTGGCGGGTGCCTGCGTAACCGCCCCGCAAGCTTCGGCGGCTTCCTGTCGCATGCGGCCATGGCCGTCATCCTGGTCGGCCTGATCGGCTCGTCGATGTACGTGACGGAGAAGGTCGCCTACATCGGCTACGATGAGGCAACCGATACCGCGTCCGAGACCTTCCAAATCAAGGACTACACGCTTGAGTACGTGTCCAATTCCGTGACCGAGGTGAACAACGGCGACGCCATCATGTACACCGTGAACTACGATGCCTACAAGGACGGCGCCTTCATCGGCCAGGTCAGCCCGAGCGTGCAGCTGGCACAGAAGACACAGCAGCAGAAGCTGGTCGCCAGCGTCATCTCGCTGCCCACTGAGGATCTGTTCGTGGTGTACCGCGGCGTGAACAACGACGGCGCGTTCTCCATGGATGTGCGGGTCAATCCGCTCATCTCGCTGGTGTGGGCGGGCTTCGGGCTGCTCATGATCGGCGTGTGCGTGGCCACGGCGGGCCGCAGACGCGCTAGCCGCAAGCTCACCGACGAGCAGCGTGTCGCCGCCGATGAGGCGTTGGGCGAATCGGCGGCGGGCGCGGCATAGGCGCCCGAAGCCGACGCGGCCGCTCGTGCGGCGATCGTCATTTGCGTTAGACTGGCGTGCAAAGCGTTCGCACGCATCCAAGATGCAGGGGAAGGGGGGCCGATGGAGGAAACGGCTGCCATCAGGACAAGGAAGCTGTCGAAGGTGTTCGGCACGCGCAAGGCGGTGGATAAGGCGTCCATCGAGGTTCCGCAAGGGGCGTTCCTTTCCATATTCGGCCCCAACGGCGCCGGCAAGACCACGCTGCTGCGCATGCTGTCCACGCTCACGCGCCCGACCGACGGCTCGGCAAGCCTTATGGGTATCGACCTGCGGGAAGACCCCGAAGCGGCCCGCGGGCGCATCGGCCTTATCTCGCATAACGCCATGCTCTATCCCGACCTTACCGCCGAGCAGAACCTGCTTTTGTATGCGAAGCTTTATGGGCTGGCAGATCCGCAGGCGCGCGTCATGGAGCTGCTCGAGGCCGTCGAGCTGAAGCACCGTCGCCTTGACGTGGTGCGCACGTTCTCACGCGGCATGACGCAGCGCCTGTCCATCGCCCGTGCCCTGATCCACGACCCCGACGTGGTGTTTTTGGACGAGCCGTATTCCGGCCTTGATCCGCACGCCGTGGACATCTTCGATCAGCTGATCGAGAAGCAGCGCGAGGGCCGCACGTTCGTCATGGTGAGCCACGACCTGCGCAAGGGCTTCGACATGTGCACGCATGCGTTGGTGCTGGCGCGCGGGCGCGTGGTGACGTTCGGGGCGAAAGATCAGCTTGATTTCGAAGGGTTCTCCGAGCTGTACCGCTCCACGGTGGGAATGGGGGTGTCGTAGATGGCGCGCAAGCCAAGCACGGGCGCCGATCGGGTGCGCGCCGGCCAGGTGGCCCTGAGCGTGCCCAGCACGTTCGCCCAGTATAAAACCCTGCTTGCCAAGGACCTGCAGCAGGAGTTCCGCACCAAGGAGATGCTCATGTCCATGAGCATCTACGCGTTGCTCGTGCTCATTGTCTACGGCGCGGCGCTCGGGCAGACGGCGCAGGCGACCGATGTGCTGCAGCTGTCCGGCGGCCTTCTGTGGGCGCTTATCGTGTTCACGTCGCTGTTGGGCCTGAACCGCTCGTTCAACCATGAGAAGGAGCAGGGCTGCATGGAGGGCATCCTGCTCGTGCCCATGGACCGCAGCGTGATCTTTCTGGCGAAGGCCACCTCGAACCTGTTGTTCCTGCTGGTGGTCGAGGTGATCGCCGTGCCGCTGTTCTGGTTCTTCTTCCTGACCACCGCCCAGCCCGGCCCCGATTTCATGCTCATGGCGGTGCCGCTTGCGGTGGGCACCATAGGCGTGGCGGGCATCGGCACGCTGCTGTCCACCATCACCGTGAACACGCGCGGCAAGGACGTCATGCTCGCCGTGCTGTTCGTGCCGCTGATCTTCCCGCTGCTCTACGCATGCGCTTCGGCCACCACCGCCGTGGTGGTGGGCGCCGAGGGGTATCTCGACGTGTTCACGCAGTCGATGGCGCTTGCCGGCGGCTACGACGTCATCATGCTGCTGGTTAGCTGGGTTCTGTATGATTTCGTTATCTCCGCATAGCTTTTGACCTGCGATCTTCATAAGGAAAGGAAACCAATGACGAACAAACCGGTGAAGCTGCCCGAGGCGGGGCAGTGGCCCGACAAGGTGGCGCCGTGGGCGCTGCTGGCGGGCATCGTGCTCTCCACGCTGGGCTTTCTCATGGCGTTTCTGTACGCCGGGCCCGTCAACGGAGCCGCCGTCGACGGCGTGGAGCTGATCGGTGGGCAGATGGTGGCCAACAAGCTGCTGCTGTCCCAGAAGATCTTCTACTTCCATATGCCGGTGGCCCTAGTGTCGTTCTGCTCGCTGGCGTTCGCGTGCTATTACTCCGTGCGCTTTCTGGCTACCAAAAACCAGCGCTTCGACACGTGCGCGAAGGTGTGCATGGAGATCTCGCTCGTGTTCGTCGTCTGCACCATGATCACGGGCGATCTGTGGGAGCGCTTCGAGTGGGGCGTGTGGTGGACGTGGGAGCCGCGCCTGACCACCTACCTCATCCTCATGCTCATCGTCATCGCGTACTTCGTGCTGCGCAACGCCATCGACGAGCCTGAACGCCGCGGCGTGTACGCCGCCGTCATCGCCATCATCGCCATGGTCGACGTGCCCATCTGCTTCATGATCACGCGCCTCATCCCCTCGAGCGTGCATCCCGTGGTGCTGCGCGAGGGCGGCATGTCCGGCGATATGGGCATGACCGTGGCCGTGTGCTTGGCGGGCCTTCTGCTCGTCGGGTTCGCGCTGTACCGTTTCCGCTTCCGCCAGGTTCGCCTGCAACAGCGTCTGCAGGCCCTCAAAGACGAGGTGGAGGTTTTGGAGGAGCAGCGCTAGGCGAAAGCCGACCGAGCCCCGTTACCCGTTAGCAAACGTTCGCGCCCCAGGGGCGCTTGATCGAAGGAGCATCCCATGAATCCCGTACTTGCCGACATCTACAGCACTGTCATCCCGTCCATGCCTTTCATCATCGCAGCCTATGCGCTTATGTGGGCCGTGCTGCTCATCTACGTGTTCGTTTCTGTCAGCGGTTTGAAGAAGACCGAGAAGCAGATCGCCGTGCTTGAAGAGGCTGTGGCGGAACTGAAGGCCGAATAGCCTGCGTGCTACAATTGCCGAAGCGAATCGACGAAGCGCCGCGTCTCGCGGCGCTTCGCGTCTATTCCCCCGAAGAAAGGTAAACCTTATATGAAGGCTATCATCCCCGCCGCCGGCCTCGGCTCGCGCTTCCTGCCGGCCACGAAGGCCCAGCCCAAGGAAATGCTTCTCGTCGTGGACCGTCCCGTCATCCAGTACATCGTGGAAGAGGGCCTGGCGTCGGCCGCCGACGAGGTGGTCATCGTGAACAGCCGCGAGAAGAAGTCCATCGAGGAGCACTTCTCTCCGAATCCCGAGCTGGTGTCCATGCTGCGCGAGCGCGGCAAGGACAAGTACGCCGACGCCGTGGAGCATGCCGGCAACCTTAACGTCAGCTACGTGTACCAGGACGAGCCGCTGGGCCTGGGCCACGCCGTGCACTGCGCTGCCGAGAAGACGGGCGACGAGCCGTTCTACGTGCTGCTCGGCGACGTCCTGGTCCCCGACAACAACATGTTGCCCGCCATGCAGAAGGTCTCCGACGAGCACAACGGCGCCTCGGTCATCGCCGTCATGCCTGTGCCCGATGACCAGGTGAACCGCTTCGGCGTCATCGCCGGCTCCGCCATCTCCGACGATGTGTGGAAGATCGACGGCCTGGTGGAGAAGCCCGCGCTTGAGGATGCGCCCTCCAACCTGGCCGTGTTCGGCCGCTACCTGCTGTCCGCGCGCGTGATGGAGCTTTTGGCCGAGGCCAAGCCCACCGTCGGCGGCGAGATCCAGCTGACCGACGCGCTGGACGCGGTGCTCAAGGAGGAGGAGATGTACGCGCTCGTCATCGATCCGCAGGACGGTTTCGACACCGGCACCGTGGAAAGCTGGCTGGAGACGAACAACATCCTGTTCGAGCGCAAATACGGCAAGAAGGCCTAAGGCCTTCGGCGAAAACCTGCGACGGCTGGGCCGCTCGGTGATGCACCGGGCGGCCTTTTCGTTGTCAGGGGGGCGGATCGACTGGGTAAAGCCGTGGATGTACTGGGCTTTAGGGAAAACGCGACCGCGAGGGGTCGGATGCCGGATGGCATGGTTGCGAATCCTTCGGCGTTCATGTGGCTTGAGGAGCCTGTGGGCGAGGTGCGGGAAGGCTCGAAAAAAGGAGCGGCCCCGGCAGGAAGGGGAACCTGCCGGGGCCATTAAGGAGGGGATATACGGTGCCGGTTCGTTGGCACCGATCAACTGCTTTTAAGGAGAAAGCAGAGCGACGGAGGAAGGAGGGGAACCTTTCCGTTCGCTGTTATGCAGTATAACCATCGACGTTGAAGGCGTTATGGCAGCGGCTTGCGCATTTTGTGAAGCGACCGGCGTTCTCGTTACGAGTTGATGAACAACGGGGTGCGACAGGCTTATCCGATGGTAAAAGGCGGGGCTCGTCAGGGTGGGATGTCGGCGCCCTGGCAGGTAAGGCGGCTTGCACGGATGCGGTCCGATATGCTCTTCCGCTTGCGACGTTGCACGAAGACCGGCTTCTCGGCGGCGCGGTTTCATGCGTTGGCGGTTTTTGCCCAAGAAAAGGGATGGGCCGCAAGTGAAAAGGGGGAAACTTGCGGCCCGAAAGGAGGGGAGGAACGATGCTTTAGCATCGCGATCTGCTATGGGGAGCAGACAAGCGGTGGAAAGGGGATGTCCCGCTTGCAAGGCTTACTATACCGGCCGATGTTGAAGCGGGCGTGTCCGGGGAGTGGCTTTGGGGTGATGCGCTCGTGAACGGAATGTGAATGCCCAGGAGACGCCGTTACCGTTCCGTTGCCAAGCGGACGGGAACAGGGTGGCATAATAGCCGTTTCCCCTGATAAAAGCCAATGTTCTCTTCTCGTAACCTTATGGAGCGCGGGTGTGGGTAGCGCTTGTGTGCCTGCGATGCCCCTTTGCCGGGCTCCTTTGGCCCTTTGGTATCATGTTCAGGTCGAAAGGAAACATCCATGCCTGATATCCAGCTGCGGTTCCACCGCGATATGCTCGTGCTGTCCAGCCCCATCGCTCCTGTGCTCGCGCGCCAAGGGTTCGAGCTCGACGGCGATGTGGAATATGCCACGCTTATGGAGCCGGAGGCCGTTGAGGACGCCCTTCGCCTGAACCTTATGGCGGGCGTGCAGTGCCTTGTCACCGAAACGGCCGGCATGACCCCGGCGCGCCTGGCGCATCGGGGCATGGCCGAGCGCCTGCCCGAGCTTGCCCGCGCCGCCGTCTCATGCGCCGCGAAGCTGCGCCCCCAGCATGTGCTGGTCGAGCTTGGGCCGTGCGGTCTGCCGCTCGATGCGTCCAGCAAAGCGTCGCTCAACGAGAACCGCGACCAGTATGCTCGCGCGGCGCGCGCCTTCGAGGGGCTTTCCCTTGACGGCTTTTTCTTGAACGGGTTCTCCAGCCCAAGCGACCTGAAGTGCGCGCTTATGGGTTTGCGCCAGGTCAGCGGCCTGCCCGTGTTCGCTTCCGTGAACGTGGGCGTCGACGGCATGCTGGCAGACGGCCGCCACGGCTTCGATGAGGCGCTCGATGTGATGGCCGAGTTCGAGGCGAGTGTGGCAGGCTTTTGCACGCAGGCCCCCGTCGAGCGAGTCTGCGAGCTTGCGCGGCAGGCGGCGAAGCTGCCCTTGCCCGTGCTCGCGCAGCTCGACGTCGTGGAGCACAACCCCCGTCAGCGTCAGGCAACGCCGGAAAACCCGTATCATCGCCCCGACGTCATGATGGAGGCTGCCCAGCACCTTCGGGCGGCCGGCGCGCAGTTCCTGCGCGCAACCGGCCAGGCCACACCCGCTTATGCCGGCGCCCTGGTCGCGGCGACCGAAGGCCTCGATGCGCATCGACCCGACGTGGAGGCATAGCCGCTATGGCGAAGCTTGCGACGAACACGCGCCGCAGTGAGCATTACGGTCAGCTGCAGCGCGTCGTTGATTCGGTGTTCGCCGACGGCGGGAAGTTCGTGCGGCGGCTTGACGTGGTCGTCACGGCCGAGTCGTTCGACCTGCCCGACGACCTCGACGAGATCATCGCCTTGTTGCCGCCGGGCACCTATACGCGCCAACGTCTGTGCGATCAGCTGAACTCGGCTATCGGCGGACATGCCTGGGGTCAGGTGTACGGTACCGTGGAATAACGGTTCTTGCGGGGTCGCGTCCCGGTTCGGGTACGGCCCTGCGGTTTGAAGCGGGTCATCCCGCGGAAGGGGCTTTCCTTATATGGAGGATTTCGAGCACGGCATCATATCGGCGGTGGGCAGCGCATGGCTGGGCATGCTCATAACCGCCGGAGTCATCATCGTGATCACGGCGGTGGTCGGGCATCTGCTCACGAAGTTCCTGCGCCGTGTGCTCAACTATTCCGACGAGCTGCCCTCGTCGTCGATTTTCATCAACATCGGCCGCGCCATCGTGTGGGTGGTGGGCGGATCGGTGGTGCTGTCCACGTGCTTCGGCGTGGACGTGTCGGCGGCCATCACGGCGCTGGGCATCGGCGGTATCGCCATCTCGCTGGGCTTCCAGGACACCATCTCCAACCTCATCGGCGGCGTGCAGGTCAGCTTGCTGCGCATCGTATCGCCGGGCGACAACATCTCGGTCGGCGGCGCTGCGGGCGTTGTGAAGGACGTGAACTGGCGCCATACCACCATCACCAACTCCAAGGGCGAGATGGTGGTCATCCCCAACTCCATCATTAACAAGACGTCGCTCGTGCACCTGCCTCCTCCGGGCAAGGTGACGCTGTCCCTGGTGGTGGAAGGCGGCGGCGAGGACCTTGACGAGCGGGCCGGGCACATCGAGCAGGCGGCGCTCGCCGCGGCGCGCCGGGTGGGCGCGGTGGAAGCGGCCCCGCGTCTGTGGTTCACCGAGGTGGTCGACGTCGGTTTCGCCGGGTCGCTCATCTTCACCATGGCAAGCGGCGATGACGCCACGCCGGCGAAGGACGCCGTGCTGCGCGCCATTGCGCCGCTGACCAGGCAATAATCGGATATCGCATACGAATGGGCCGAGGGTTTCGGAGGCGGTTGCTTCCGAGATCCTCGGCTTTTTGCGCGTTTTAGCGGGCTGCGCCCGCTTGTTTCGGCGTGGTTCGACGGCCTTGGCGGCATGCAGCTTCTCCTCCTGTCTACGCACAAGGCCTCCAAGCGCCTCGTTCCCATCGCCATAGCTGCCGACAGGCTCGGGTAAAGCGTTCGCCGCGAAACAAGCGCTTTGTAAAGCGCCCCGGCCCGGCTTGTAAGCTGCGCGTAAAACCCTGTCACGCTTCGGTCATGGACCGCGCTTGCGGCCGTGCTCTGGCCGATGGTGCGCGTACCATCCTCACCTGCAAGCTCGTTTTGCATGAGAAGACATCCGAAGGGAGTACACGTACTATGCAGGGTTCTTACATCAGCCGCCGCAGCTTCATCGGCATCGCCGGCATGTCCGCGCTGGCCGTCGCCGGTTTCGGTCTGGCAGGTTGCTCGGGTTCCAACGGCGGCTCCGCCGAGTCCGGCAACGCCGCCTCTGGTAAGAAGGCGCTTTCCGGCACCATCACGGCGGTGGGCTCCACCGCGCTGCAGCCGCTGTGCGAGGCGGCCGCGGAGCAGTTCATGCAGGAGAACCCCGGCGTCCAGATCACCGTTCAGGGCGGCGGTTCCGGTCAGGGCGTCACGCAGATCGCGCAGGGCGCCGTGCAAATCGGCAACTCCGACGTGTTCGCCGAGTCCAAGCTGAAGGATTCCTCCGACATCTCCAAGATCGCCGATAACAAGGTGTGCATCGTCGGCATGGCCCCGATCGTCAACGCTGACGTGACCATCGACGACATCAAGCTCGAGGACCTGAAGAAGATCTTCACGGGCGAGATCGCCAACTGGAGCGAGGTCGGTGGCGCCAACGCTCCGATCACGGTCATCAACCGCGCTTCCGGTTCCGGCACGCGCGCCACGTTCGAGGACGTCGTCCTGGCCGGCGCGAAGGTGCCTGATTCCTTCAAGCCGCAGGAGCAGGATTCCTCGGGCACTGCCGCCAAGATGGTCGCCAGCACCCCCGGCGCCATCTCCTACGTGGCCTTCTCCTACTTCGACAGCAGCTTCAAGGCCCTCAAGGTCGACGGCGTGGAACCGGACGCGCAAAACGTCGAGGACAACTCCTGGAAGATCTGGTCCTACGAGCACATGTACACCGCTGCCAGCCCCGATGAGGCCACGAAGGCGTTCCTTGAGTACATGATGGGCGAAGAGGTGCAGGGCGGCCTGGTGGAGCAGCAGGGCTATATCCCCATGTCCGGCATGAAGGTGGAGAAGGACGCTTCCGGCAAGGTGTCCAACAAGTAGGTTCGCCGTACCCGCATCGAGTCAACGAGTTTCGAAAGGAGACGCGCGCATATGGCCTTGATGGCGAAAGCACGCGTCGAGCGGGTCGGTCAGGGCGCCACGGGCGCGTGCATCGCGCTCGTGGCGCTTCTTGTCGTCACGCTTGTCGCCATGGTCGCCGGACGCGGTATCGCAACGTTTACCGCCGACGGCATCGACCTCGGTTCGTTTTTGACGGGAACCACGTGGAACCCGCATCAGGAGGACGCGAGCGGCATGCCCACGGTGGGCGCGCTTCCCATGATCGCGGGCTCGTTCTCCGTCACGTTGCTGTCGACGTTGTTCGCGCTGCCCATCGCGTTCGGCAGCGCCATCTTCGTGGTGGAGGTGGCCCCGCGTTTCGGCCGTCGCGTGTTCCAGCCGCTTTTGGAGCTTTTGGTGGGCATCCCGTCGGTGGTTTACGGCCTTATCGGCTTGACGGTCATCGTGGCCTGGGTGCGCGATGCGGCTGCCGCCATGGGCCAGACCATCACCGGTTTCGGCATCTTCTCGAGCGCCGTGGTGCTTGCCATCATGATCTTGCCGACCATCACCAGCCTGTCCATCGACGCGTTGGCCGCCGTGCCGCACGAGTATCGCGAGGGCAGCTATGCGCTGGGATGCACGCGTTGGCAGACCATTTGGAACGTGGTGCTCAAAAGCGCTGCGCCGTCGCTGATGACGGCGGTCATCCTGGGCATGACGCGCGCCTTCGGCGAGGCATTGGCGGTGCAGATGGTCGTCGGCAACGCCATCCAGATGCCTTCCGGCTTGTTCACGCCCGCTTCCACGCTGACCAGCGTGCTGACCATGGGCATGGGCAACGAGGCCATGGGCACAGTGCACAACGACGTGCTGTGGTCGCTGGCCCTGCTGCTGTTGGCCATGTCGCTCGTGTTCATCATGATCATCCACCTCATCGGGCACAAGGGGGCGGCGAAACGTGACTAACTTCGATATGTCGGCGCACGTGCGCCGCATCAACCGGCAGGACCGCATCGCCACCGGCGTGCTCGTGGGCATCGCCGCCTTCGTCATGCTCATGCTCGCAGCCATCGTGATCTACATCCTGGTGGCGGGCGCGCCGAAGCTGTTCGATCTGAACTTCCTCACCGGTAAGCCCCAGCAGTTCAAGGAAGGCGGCGGCATCGGCCCCGAGCTGTTCAACAGCTTCTACCTTCTGGTCCTCACGCTGCTCATCAGCGTGCCGCTTTCCCTGGGCGCGGCCATCTTCCTGTCGCAGTATGCGCCCGACAACGCGGCCACGGCGGTTGCCAAGACCGCCATCGAGACGCTGTCCAGTTTGCCGTCGGTGGTCGTGGGCCTGTTCGGCTTCTTGTTCTTCGTGCTGTACATGGGCTGGGGCTTCTCCATCATCGCCGGTGCGGTGGCGCTGACCATGTTCAACATCCCCATCCTGGTGCGCGTCATCCAGCAGGCGCTCGAGGACGTGCCGCGCAGCCAGCGCGATGCGGGCCTTGCGATGGGTCTGACGCGTTGGGAAACCACCATCCACGTGCTGCTTCCCGCCGCCATGCCCGCCATCGTCACCGGCGTGGTGCTCTCCGCGGGCCGCGTGTTCGGCGAGGCCGCGGCGCTGATCTTCACGGCGGGCCAGTCCGCCCCGGTGCTCGACTTCACGTGCCTGGACTTCTCCAGCCCGTCGTGCCCGTGGAACGTGTTTCGCCCGGCCGAGACCTTGGCGGTGCATATCTGGAAGATCAACAGCGAGGGCGTCGTGCCCGACCTGGCGGCCATCTCCAACGGCACCGCGGCGGTGCTCATGGTGTGCATCCTGGCGTTCAACATCCTGGC
The DNA here is from genome assembly GCF_003474385.1 of Eggerthella sp. AM16-19. NCBI lineage: Bacteria > Bacillati > Actinomycetota > Coriobacteriia > Eggerthellales > Eggerthellaceae > Eggerthella > Eggerthella sp. AM16-19. The sequence goes on along the minus strand of NZ_QUCY01000014.1, from coordinate 30,415 downwards.
ACGCGTGATCGGCAAGTATCTGGAAAGGAGGCTGACCAGCGAATGAGCAGGGAAAACGAAATGATAGGCGCTGAGGTGCCCCAGGTGGGGAGCGGTCGGCCTGCCGGCGGCGAGCTTCTGAGCACGCGCGATCTGACCGTATGCTACGGGAGCAACGAGGCCCTGCATCCCACGTCGCTCGACTTCGCAGCGGGGCAGGTGACGGCGCTGATCGGCCCGTCCGGTTGCGGCAAGTCCACGTTTCTGCGCTGCCTCAACCTTATGAATCGCGAGATCCCCAAGTGCAAGATCGGCGGCGAGGTGCTCTACCACGGCCGCAACATCAACACGCGCAAGGAGAATCTGTTCGAGCTGCGCAAATCCATCGGCATGGTGTTCCAGCAGCCTACGCCGTTCCGCAAGTCCATCCGCGACAACATCCTGTTCGCCCCCAAGCGTCACGGTTTGGTGAACGGCAAGGAGGATTGCGATGCGCTGGTGGAGCAGAGCCTGCGCGCCGGCGCGCTATGGGACGAGGTGCGCGACAAGCTCGACGAAAGCGCCTATGCCCTTTCCGGCGGCCAGCAGCAGCGCCTGTGCATCGCCCGCACGCTTGCCATGCATCCCGACGTGGTGCTGTTCGACGAGCCATGCAGCGCGCTTGACCCCATCTCCACCTTCACGGTGGAGGAGACCATCCGCTCCATCGCCGAGTCGGGCATCTGCGCCATCATCGTGACGCACAACATGGAGCAGGCGACGCGCGTTTCCGACAACACGGCGTTTTTCTACGTGGGCGATATGGTGGAGACCGGCCCCACCAAGCGCCTGTTCAGCCAGCCGAAGGATAAACGTTTGCAAGACTATCTGACGGGAAGGTTCGGCTGATCATATGACCGATTTCAAAAACGAGCAGGGCGCGGTGGTGCGCGATGCGGGTGCCCAGGTCGACGAGCCCATGATCTCCATCCGCGATTTCAACCTGTGGTACGGCGATTTCCAGGCGCTTAAGGGGGTTACGCTCGACATCCCGAAGAACCGCGCCACCGCGTTCATCGGGCCTTCCGGCTGCGGCAAGTCAACGCTGCTGCGTACCTTCAACCGCATGTGCGACTTCGTTCCCACCGTGCGCACCGAAGGCGTCATCGAGGTGGCAGGGCGCGACATCTTCAGCGGCGATGCCAACGAGCTGCGCGTGAGGGTGGGCATGGTGTTCCAGCACCCCAACCCGTTTCCCATGTCCATCCGCGACAACATCCTGTACGGACCGCGCCGCATGCGCAGGCTCGGGCGCGCCGAGGCCGACGAGCTGGTGGAGAGGTGCCTGCGCGATGCCGGCCTGTGGGACGAGGTGCGCGATAAGCTGGGCCAATCGGGCCTGGGGCTTTCCGGTGGCCAGCAGCAGCGCCTGTGCATCGCGCGCGCTTTGGCCACGCAGCCCGAGATATTGCTCATGGATGAGCCCACGAGCGCCCTTGACCCCATCTCAACGGCGCTCGTCGAGGAGCTGATGGTGCAGCTTGCCCGTGAGCGAACCGTGGTGGTGGTCACGCATAACATGCAGCAGGCCACGCGCGTGGCCGACAAGACAGCCTTCTTCTACCTGGGAGAGCTGGTGGAATCCGGGCCGACCAAGCAGCTGTTCGGCAGCCCCGTGCAGCAGAAGACGAAAGACTACCTGACAGGAAGGTTCAGCTGATGAAGACCCGTACCCGTTATATCAACAAGCTGGAGGAGCTGGGGGCGCTGGTTAATCAGCTGTCCGAGAAGACGGTGCTCGATGTTCGGGCCTTGGGCCGGGCGCTTGCCGGCGACGCCGATGCCGCCGAAAGCGTGCTTTCCGGTAGCAAGGCGGCGCGCAGGCTGCGCGAGGCCATCGAGGACGGCTGCCTTGACATCATGCTCATGCAGCAACCGCTGGTGGCCGATGATCTGCGGGAAGTGACCGGCGCGTTTCGCCTGGTCAGCGACTTGGCGCATATCGACGAGATGACGCGCGACGCTGCGTACCTCTCCCAGCAGCTTACGCCGAAGGCCATCTCTCGCCTGCAGAGCGAGTTCGCCGAGGCCACCGACAAGGTGTCGAACATGGTCTCGCTTGCCACGAAGGCGTTCTCCCAGGCAGATGCCGCGCTTGCCCAGCGCGTGTTCGCCATGGACGACGAGGTGGACGAGCTGTACGACCGCTGCGAGCAGGTGGTGGTCGATCTGATTCGCAGCGAGACGCAGGGCGCCAGCCATCTGCCGGAGCTGCTCATGGTGGCGAAGTACTTCGAGCGCATGGGCGACGATGCCGAGCGCATCGCAAGCTGGGCCGTTTTCCGCGCAACGGGCGAGCATACGCTAAACTCTGCGGGTAAGGAAAACGCCGAAGGGTAGCGCGCCGCGGCAGCGGGGCGCAGGGTTCGCGTCGCGCCCGGCGCTTCGGCTGTGGAAGGGGTGCTTGAGGGTTGGCTGTCTACTATGTCGGACAGCCCGGTGGGCTGTCCGATCCCCGAGCACCGCGGCAGCGGGGCGCAGGGTTCGCGTCGCGCCCGGCGCTTCGGCTGTGGAAGGGGTGCTTGAGGGTTGACTGTCTACTATGTCGAGGATGATGAGAACATCCGTCAGCTGGTGCTTTACGCCTTGACGCAGTCGGGCATCCAGGCCGAAGGGCAGCCCGATGATGCGGCGTTTCGCGCCGCATGCGCCAAAAGCATCCCGGATGTGGTGGTTTTGGACATCATGCTTCCCGACGTCGATGGCCTGGAAATCCTCAAGCGCATCCGCAGCACGCCCGGCAAGCTTTCTCGCGTGCCCGTTATGATGGTCACGGCTAAAAACTCGGAGCTGGACATCGTGCGGGCGTTGGATGCCGGGGCCGACGAGTACATCACGAAGCCTTTCGGTATGATGGAGATGGTGAGCCGCGTGCGCGCTATGCTGCGCCGTGCTCCCGATTGGGGAGGCGGCCGTTGCGAGGACGTTCTGAGCCTGGGCGCCCTTTCCCTGGATTTCCAGGCGCGTGAGCTGCTCGTCGACGGGGCGCCCGTGGCGCTTACCATGCGCGAATTCGATTTGCTGGCGTATATGATGCGCCATCCCGGCGCCGTGCTGTCGCGCGAGAAGCTCCTGCAAAACGTGTGGGGCTGGGATTTCGGCGGCGGCAGCCGCACGGTCGACATGCACGTGCTCACGCTTCGGCAAAAGCTCGGCGAGCATGCCGATGCCGTGGAGACGGTGCGTGGGGTCGGCTATCGCCTGGCGGGCCCGCGTCCAGACGATTCGGTTGTGGAATAACGAGGTGCAAGCATGATCTACTACTTGGAAGACGACACGAATATCCGCGATTTGACGGTGTACGCGCTCAAGCAGGCGGGCCTTGAGGCAGCGGGCTTCGCCCATGCCGGCGACTTCTTCGATGCTTGCCGAGAATCGCTTCCCGACTTGGTGTTGCTCGACATCATGTTGCCCGAGATCGACGGACTCGAGGTTCTCCGCCGCCTGCGCGAGGACCCGGCCACCAAGTTCCTTCCCGTCATGATGCTCACGGCGAAAGGCACCGAGTTCGACAAGGTCAGCGGCCTTGATGCGGGCGCCGACGATTACCTGGCCAAACCCTTCGGCATGATGGAGCTGGTCAGCCGCGTGAACGCGCTCTTGCGCCGCGCCGCGGCGCCAACCGCGCCCGCCGGCGATGTGCTGGAGTGCGGGCCCATCGAGCTGCGCGTGCTCGAGCACACCGTTTCCGCAGGCGGCATCCCCGTCGAGCTCACGCTCAAGGAGTTCGACCTGCTGCGCGCACTGCTTCGCAACGTCGGGCGCGTGCTGTCGCGCGGTCAGCTGCTCGAGGACGTATGGGGCATGACGTTCGTGGGCGAGACGCGCACTGTCGACGTGCATATCCAAACGCTGCGCCAGAAGCTTTCCGCCGCATGCCCGGGTGCCGATGCCTGCATCAAAACCGTGCGCGGCGTGGGTTACAGCATCAGACAGCCGGAATAGAGGTTTGCCGCATGAGCCCTTCGCCCGATCACGTTAAAAGCCTTGCCGGCCGCATCTTCACCACCGTTTTGGCGTTTTCCCTGGGGATTCTTTTGGCCTTTTCCGCGGTGATGGTCAGCATCTTCTATTACTCCTACGAGCATGATGCCGAGCAGGCCCTGGTCCAGGAAGCCAGCCGGGCGGCGACGGCCCTTGACGAGGCCCCGGCCGCCGATGTGGCCACCGTCTTGTCCCAGCAGTTCAGCGGTATCACCCGCTACACGCTTATCAGCGAAAACGGCCTGGTGCTCTACGATAGCCAGGCAGACGCCGGCCAGATGGATAACCACGCCTCCCGTCCCGAGGTCAGCAAGGCCGCGCGCACGGGCGAGGCGGTGAGCATGCGCTATTCGGAAACCTTGGGCACCGATACGGTGTATGCCGCTGAGAAGCTCTCCGATGGGCGCATCGTCCGCTTGTCTGAAACCCGTCATTCCCTGTTCGCCTTCTTGGGCGAGATGCTCGTGCCAACGCTGTTCGCGCTCGTGGTCGTCGCCGGATTGGTATTCTTGCTGTCCCGGCTGCTCACGCGCCACATCATGAAGCCTATCGACGCCCTTGACATGGCGGAACCTTTGGAAAACGACATCTACGGGGAAATGGTGCCCCTTCTTCAGCGCATCGACGATCAGCAGACGCAGCTCAAGAAGCAGAACAAGGAGCTTGCCGAAGCGGAAAGCATGCGCCGCGACTTCTCCAGCAACGTTAGCCACGAGATGAAGACGCCGCTGCAGGTGATATCGGGCTATGCCGAGCTTATGAAGAACGACATGGTGCTGCCTGAGGACCGGCAGAAGTTCGCCGGCCTTATCTACGACGAGGCGCAGGCGATGCGCGGCCTTATCAACGACGTGCTCACGCTTTCGAAGCTCGACGAGAGCGCGTTCGCGCGCGAGGAGCGGCCCATCGACGTGACGTCCGTTGCCCGACGGATGGCCGGACGCTTGGAGTCGTTCGCCGCTGACGAGGGCGTATCCATCTCCGTGAAGGGCGGGTCCACCCATATCAACGGTAGCGAGACGCTTGCCGAGGAGATGCTGTACAACCTTATCGAAAACGCGGTGCGCTACAACCATGCCGGCGGAAGCGTGTCGGTGCGCGTGTCGCAGGGCGCTGCGTCCGAGGAGGTTTTGGAGGCGCTGCGTGCGGCAGGGGCGGAGCCGGACCCCGAATCGGTGGTCACGGTGCGCGTGAGCGATACCGGGGCGGGCATTCCCGAGGAGATGCGCGAAAAGGTGTTCGAGCGATTCTTCCGTCTGGATAAAAGCCGTTCGAAGGAAACAGGCGGCACGGGCCTGGGGCTTGCCATCGTCAAGCATGCGGTGCAATACCACCACGGCACGATCTGCGTGGAAGGGGCGCAAGGCGAGGGCACCACGTTCGTGCTCAGGCTGCCTGCGGCGTAACTGCTTTTCGCAAGATGATTGCGGGTGTGATGGCGGGGCGGGCCGGATTCGGGCATGAAAAAAGTCCCACCCCCGGCCGGAAGGATGAACCCACCTCAACAAGGTGGGTGCTCGCAGCTTGCTTCCCGGCTTTCGTGCCAACGGGCGCGAATCTCCGTTTCACTTGCTATCTTGAGCTCCCTCGGAAATAGCATCGGTCCATCGCAAAAAGTACGGCGACAAGGGTGGAACCTGATATCGAGTATATGGGACCTCAAGGCAAAGTAAAGTCTTGACAGAATCGGTGAAGCAGGTGTAAGCAAGCCGTTGCTTTTCGAGCTGAGCGAGACGCCCCATTTTTCTCTAGGCAAACAAACGTTCGCGTGCTATCATGGTTTGCCAATCAACAGGCAGGGGTGGTCATGGACACGCTATTCACGGCAATGGAGAACGAACGCAAGCAGCAGGTGGCGCCGCTGGCGGTGCGCATGCGCCCGCGAACGCTGGAAGATGTGGTGGGGCAGCAGGATGCCGTGGGCCCGGGCAGCTGGTTGCGTGCGGCCATCGAGCAGGACAACGTCAGCTCGGTCATCCTCTACGGCCCGGCGGGAACCGGCAAAACCTCCATCGCTCACGTCATCGCCGAATCCACGAAGGCCACGTTCGTGGAGGTGTCGGCCATCGGCGGCACCGTATCCGACCTGCGCCGGGAAATCGACGCCGCCGAGAAGCGCTTGGCGCTCAACGGCTCGCGTACCATCCTGTTTGTGGACGAGATCCATCGATTCAATCGCAGTCAGCAGGATGCGCTTCTTCATGCGGTGGAGAACCGCACCGTGGTGCTGGTGGGAGCCACCACTGAGAACCCGTTTTTCGAGGTGAACTCCGCCCTTATCAGCCGCTCGCGCGTGGTCGGTCTCAAGGGGCTTTCCGACGGCGATGTGGCGCAGCTGGTCGACCGGGCCGTTGCCGACCCTCGCGGGCTGGACGGCTTGTATACGCTCGACCCGGCTGCTCGCAGCGCTATCGTGCTCTTGGCGGGCGGCGATGGCCGCGCATCGCTTACCACCCTCGAGCTTGCGGCGGGCATGCAGCAGCCCGGCACGCGCGAGAACCCTGCCGTTATCACGAAGGCGCAGGTGGAAAGCGCTACGCCGCATCGCGCATTGCCGTATGACAAGAACAAGGATATGCATTACGACATCATATCCGCCTTCATCAAGTCCATGCGCGGTTCCGATCCCGATGCGGCGCTGTATTGGCTCGCCCGTATGATCGATGGGGGAGAGGACCCCAAATACATCGCGCGCCGTATGCTTATCCACGCGTCCGAGGACGTGGGCAACGCCGATCCTCAGGCATTGCTGGTGGCCGCGGCCGCGTTCAAATCAGCGGAGGTCATCGGGTATCCCGAATGCCGCATCAACTTGGCGCAGGCGGCAACCTATATCGCTCTTGCGCCGAAAAGCAACGCGTGCGAGGCGGGTATCGATGCTGCCTTGGCGGAAGTGCGAAACGGGCCCAAGCGCGATGTCCCCGACTATCTTCGCGACAGGCACCGCCCCGGCTCCGAGCATTACGGCGCGTACAAATACCCGCACGATTATCCTGCAGGCTGGGTCGATCAACGCTACTTGCCGGAAGGGCTTGAGCGCGGCTGCTTCTATCATCCCTCCGAGCGCGGTTGGGAGTCGTATCGCGTAGATGCCGCGGCGCGCGATCGGGCGCAGGCTCCCCATGCGGCGGCGGGGGTCCATCATGGGGCCGAGCTGCCGAAGGGCGGGTCGGTCGATGTCGAGGCGAACGGTGTGCGCAGCGGGCGGAAGAAACCGGGCGCGCGGGATGCTTCCGAAGGCGAGGAAACGGGTGCCCGTTAGGCGCTTCTTCTTAAGGAGCGCAAGGCAAAACCCCACGTCTTTTCGAAGGTAACCGCATTGCAACCGCTATGAACGGCGGGTGTAAACGCATGCGTCGGCGGGGTAGAATCCAAGACCGCATGCTATAGTTGGCGGCGTATATGGATATATGAAGGAGGCGTCTGGTGGATTTCGGCGAAGTTATGGGCGTGGTTTTGCCTATCGTGTACGTGGTGCTCGGCGTGGCTTTGGTGTGGTTCGTGATCGAGCTTGTCATCACCGTGCGCAAAACGCGCACCACGGTCGACAAAATGAAGGAGCAACTTGACCCGACGCTTGAAAGCGTGCAACGCATCACGAAATCGCTCGAGCCCGCTATGGACAAGGTCGATCCGCTCGTCGATCGCGTGTCCTTGACCGTGGATGCGGCGAATCTCGAGATTATGCGCCTCGATCAGATCTTGGAGGATGTCAGCGACATCACCGACTCCGCCTCGAATGCGGTGGGCGTGGTCGAGGCCGCCACGAACGCTCCCATGGAGATCATGAACAACGTCACCTCCAAGGTTCGCGAGAAGCTCAAGTCCAAGCATGCCAGCGATGAATCGGTCGCTCTTGGCGAGGCGAAGGCGAAGGCCCAAGCCGCAGCATTGGCAGGCGCGCCGGACGAGGGCGACGATGCGCAGGGCGGCACCCCCTCCAAGGCCCAGGCAAACGACGACGATGCGCCCCAGCAGGTCCAGCCTGATGACCGGCCTGAGCAGCCTGCGTACTTCACGTATGCTCCCCAGGGCAACGATTCCTCCCAGGAGCGCTAGGAGCTGGTATCCATGGCCACCAATCCCGATGTCGCGATGGAGAAGGCGCGCCGACGGTTCCTCATGGTATGGACCGCGGTAGGCGCCATCCTGCTCACAGGCGCAGCGGTCTACCTCGTCAACATCCTCAGCGTCCCGATCGGCATCTTGCTTTGGACGCTGATCATCGTGTTCTGCCTGCGCGGCACGGTGAACAAGCTGGAATCCAAGGGCGTGCCGCGCCCGGCGGGAACGGGCATCGCCTATCTGCTCATGTTCGCCGTGCTGGCGATCGTCAGCTTCCTTATGCTCTCCCCGGCGTTCGGCTTCGGTGAGCAGTTCACTGACCTGGTGCAGAGCATCCCCGGCTACATCAACGACTTCATGGGCTGGGCCAACGGCGTGTACGCTCGCTATTCCGATGTGTTCCAGAACAACACGGTGCAAGCCTATATGAACGAGGCCTTGTCCTCTATGGGCTCAGCGGCGTCCGATGTGGCGCGACAGAGCGCCACGGGCGTGGTCGCCATCGGTGCCGGCGTGGTGAACACGGGCATAGCGGTGGGCTTCGCCCTGGTCATAGCGTTTTGGATCCTCATCGAGCTTCCCGCGCTCGGTCGCGAGACCATGCGATTGGCAGGCCCTTCCCATCGCGAGACCATGGATATGCTGCACGTCACGTTCACGCGCGTTATGGGCGGCTATATCAAGGGCACGCTTATCCAGTGCGGCGTCATCGGGGTGGCGTGCGGCGTGCTGTTCGCCGTCTCGGGCATTCCCAATTACGCCGCGCTCGGCATCATCGCTGGCATCTTGAACATCATCCCCATCGTGGGCCCGTGGCTCGGCGGTGCGCTGGCGGCGCTTGTGGGCGTGTTCGTCAGCCCGTGGATCGCGTTGGTGGCGCTTGTGGGCACCATCATCATCCAGCAGGTGGTGTATACGTTCGTCTCTCCGAAGATCATGGCGTCATCGGTGGACATCCATCCGGCGCTCACCCTTATCGCCTTGGTTGCGGGCAGCGCGATCGGCGGGGCCATGAGCGGGTTCACCGGCTCGCTTGTGGGCATGCTGGCCTCTATTCCCGCCGTGGCGGTTATGAAGTCTGTTTTCGTGTATTATTTCGAGAAGCAAACCGGGCGCCAGCTGGTTGCCGAGGATGGCGTGTTCTTCCAGGGCACGCCTCGATCCGACGGATCGCTCGACCCCATCGCCGATGCAACGTCCCCTCATCCGGACGCTTCGACGGGCTTCTCCCTTCCGAAGGTGGGCCGCGGCAAAGAGCAACGTCGCGACGGCGATCGGCAATAGGGCGCACGCGCGCCGATTTATGGCAAGGCATAGTTAGAAAGACAGGCACATGGAGTACATGACTAGCGCGGAGATCCGCGAGAAGTACTTGAAGTTCTTCGAGAGCAAGGGCTGCAAACGCATGCCGTCCTCCTCTCTCATCCCCGATGACCCCTCGCTGCTGCTCACTAGCGCGGGCATGGTGCAGTTCAAGCCCTACTTCCTGCACCAGAAGGAGCTCGACCCCGCATATATCGGCACCACTACGGTGCAGAAGTGCGTGCGCACCAACGACATCGACAATATCGGCGATGCTCGCCACCTGTCGTTCTTCGAGATGCTGGGCAACTTCAGCTTCGGCTGCTACTTCAAGCGCGAGATGTGCGCATGGGCCTTCGAGTTCTCCACGGAGGTGCTCGGCCTTCCGAAGGATAAGCTGTACTTCACCGTGTTCGAGAACGACGACGAGACCATCGAGATTTGGAAGTCGCTCGGCGTGGCCGAAGACCACATCTCCCGTTTGGGCGAGGATGATAACTTCTGGCGCGCCGGGCCTACCGGCCCGTGCGGCCCGTGCTCCGAGATCTACTTCGATCAGGGCCCCGAGGTGGGTTGCGGCAGCCCCGACTGCAAGCCGGGCTGCGATTGCGACCGCTTCCTGGAGTACTGGAACTGCGTGTTCACCCAGTACGACGGCCAGGAAGATGGCACGCTGGCCCCGCTTAAGACCAAGAACATCGATACCGGCATGGGCCTTGAGCGCATGGCGGCCATCATGCAGGGCGTTACAAACAACTACGACACCGACGTGCTTCGCAGCCTGGTCGGCGTGGGCGAGCGCTTGGCCGGCGTCGAGTACGGCAAGGACGAGGCCGCCGACCTGTGCCTGCGCATCATGGCCGACCACAGCCGCTCGGTCACGTTCATGATCGCCGACGGCATTCTGCCCTCCAACGAGGGTCGCGGCTACGTGCTGCGCCGCCTGCTGCGCCGCGCCGTCATGAAGGGCCATATGCTGGGCCTGGACAAGCCGTTCCTCAACGAGTACGTCGACGAGCTGGTCAAGCTCATGGGCAGCGTGTACCCCGAGGTCATCGACAACCGCGAGCTCATCCGCGGCATCATCTTGTCCGAGGAGGAGCGCTTCGGCGCCAACCTTCGCCAGGGCCGCGCGTTCCTGTCCGAGTCCCTCGATAAGCTCGAGGGCGCCACGCTTCCCGGCGAGCAGGCGTTCACGCTGCATGACACCTACGGCTTCCCCGTGGACATCACGCGCGAGCTGTGCGAGGAGCGCGGCGTCGTCGTGGACATGGAGGGCTTTGAGCGTTGCATGGAGGCGCAGCGCGATCGCGCCCGTGCGGCCAACGTCAAGGACGCCGAGGCGGCCTGGTCCACGTACGGCGGCATCCACGCCGAGCTGCTCAAGGAGCTCGGCGCCACGAGGTTCGTCGGCTATCAGGAGCTTTCCGCCCAGGCTACGGTCAGCGCGCTTATCGCCGACGGCAAGCGCGTGAGCGAGCTGCAGGCCGGTCAGACCGGCGAAGCGGTCTTGGACGTGACCCCGTTCTATGCTGAGATGGGCGGCGAAGTGGGAGACACGGGCGTCATCGAGGCCGAGGGCGTCAAGGTTCAGGTCGTCGACACGAAGGCCCCTGAGAAGGGCCTCGTCTGCCATGTGGTGAAGGTGCTCGAGGGCGCTCTTTCCCAGGGCGCTGCCGTCACGGCTTCCGTGGATGCGGATCGTCGTGCACGCGTCACGCGCAACCATACCGCCACGCATATCCTGCACGCCGCGCTGCGTCAGGTCCTCGGCGAGCATGTCTCCCAGGCCGGCAGCTACGTGGGTCCCGACCGCTTGCGCTTCGACTTCACGCATTTCGCCGCGGTTACGGCCGAGCAGCTGGCGCAGGTCGAGCGCGTTGCCAACGAGTTCATCATGTCCGCAACGCCCACCAACATTTACGAGACCTCGCTTGACGCGGCCCGCGAAAGCGGCGTCACCGCCCTGTTCGGCGAGAAGTACGGCGATCAGGTGCGCGTCGTGGAGTGCGGCGGGTTCTCCCGCGAGCTGTGCGGCGGCTGCCATGTCGCCAACACGGCTGAGATCGGCATCATGAAGATCACGTCCGAAACCAGCGTGGGCGCTAACGTGCGCCGCATCGAGGCCGTCACCAGCTTCGGCGCCCTTGACTACATCAACAAGGTCGAGGCAGAGCTGAAGGAAACCGCCGAAGAGCTGCGCGTGCCGCTGTTCGACGTGTCCGAGCGCACCGCCGCCAACGTCAAGCAGCTGCGCGAGTTCCAGAAGAAGGCCAAGCAGACCAAGGGCATTGTGTCCGATGACAACATCACCAAGCTCGTGGGCTCTGCCGTGAAGTCCGCTGCCGGCTACCCCGTGGTCATCTCCCGTGTGAAGATCGCCGATGCGGGCGGCCTTCGCAACGGCTGGGATGTCCTGTCCGCTCGCATGGCGGAACCCGGCGCATGCGTGCTCATCGGCGAGAAGGACGGCAAGGCCGTGCTGATGGCAGCCGGCACGCCCGAGGCGGTCGAAGCCGGCTTCAACGCCGGTGCCATCATCAAGGCCATCGCCCCCTGCGTGCAGGGCGGCGGCGGCGGCAAGCCGGCTATGGCGCAGGCCGGCGGCAAGAACGCCGCGGGCATCGATGATGCGCTCGAGGCTGCTCGCAAGATGCTGCTGTAGCTTTTGATGCAGCTTTCACGCCCCGCCGCCCTTGGCTGCGGGGCGTTTTTCTTATCCGTTCGTTGCGTAAGGTTAGGTCGACAATGAGGATTCTTGCACTGGATATCGGTCAGACGCGCATCGGCGTCGCCATCAGCGACCCGCGCGAACGCGTGGCATCGCCTGTTTGCGTGCTTCCCGCAAACGAGGTCCTTTCCAATGCGAAAAGCTGGAAACGCGTGCTCGAGGACTGGGAGCCGGAGCTTATCTTGTCAGGCCTGCCGTATACGCTTTCGGGCGAGGAGGGGCCTCAGGCCGGCCGCATCCGCGGTGTCGCGGCAAGCATCGGAAAGGCTGCCGGTTTGCCGGTGGAGTTCACCGATGAGCGTCTCAGCTCGCAGGAGGCGAAGCGCAGTTTGCGTGAAAGCGGCATGTCGGAGCGCGATATGCGCGGCAAGATAGATATGATTGCAGCAAGTGTGTTCCTTCAGGCGTGGCTTGATGCCCGCCATGCAGGCGAAAGGTAGTGTAAATGTCCCCTCGTAGGCAAGTGACCTATTCCCGCCGCCCGAACCATGCGGCACGCTCGGCGCATGCGCGCGGCGACCGTTTGTTCCGCACGTACGATACCAGTTATATCCAACCCAAACGATCCAACGTTCCACATTACGTGTTCCTTGCGGTGCTGGCGCTTCTCGGCATCGGCATCCTGTGGTTCGTCGGCTCCTCGGTTGCCAGCTGCGTGTCGCCGAAGGTCGAGCTTCTGGCGGAAGGCCAGCAGGCCACCATCACCGTCAACGAAGGCGCATCGGCCAACACCGTAGGCTCCGCGCTGGTGGATGCCAAGCTGGTGGGGTCTTCCAAGGAATTCACCGAACGCGTGAAGGACCTGGATGCGGGGTCTGACCTCAAGCCCGGCACCTACACCTTTGCAGGCGGTGCGACGGTCGACGATATCATTTCCGCATTGCGCAACGGTCCGGTTTCCGATGCCGTGCTCACCATTCCCGAAGGATATCGCCTGACCGAGATCGCCTCGGCGGTGGAAAGCGCCACCAGCGGGCGCATCAGCGCCGATTCCTTCAAGCAGGCGGCATCGGATGCCAGCGTGTATGCGGGCGATTACGGCTTCTTGAAGTCTGCGGGCACGAACAGCCTTGAAGGCTTCCTGTTCCCGAAAACCTATGATGTTGCCGCCGATGCTACCGCCGACAGCTTGATTCGCGCCATGCTCACCCAGTTCCAAACCGAAACGGCGGGGCTTGACTGGTCCTATCCCGAATCTCAGGGCCTTTCCGTGTATGACACCGTCAACCTGGCATCCATCGTGGAGAAGGAATCCAGCGGTGACGAAACGGTGCGCGCTCAGGTGGCGGCTGTGTTCTACAATCGTCTGACCACCAAGGGCGAGCCGAGCAACGGTTACCTGCAAAGCGATGCCACCACCGCTTACGAGGTCGGACACGATCCCTCGGCGGACGAGGTGCATGCAAACAGCCCGTATAGCACCTACACTAACGCTGGGCTTCCGCCCACGCCCATCTGCTCACCTTCCATCGAGTGCCTGCAGGCAGTGTGTTCGCCTAATAAGGATGCGCTCGGCAAGTACTACTTCTTCTACTTCCAAAATGATAAGTACACGTTCAGCGAAACCTACGACGAGCATCAGGCCGCGTTCTCGTAAGGGGATTCATGCCATACTTGCAGCCGGAGCGCTACTTCTCCCGCATATCGCATATCAACATAGAAAGGGACCTGCTTGCATGCGGGTTCCGCTATGTCTTGCTGGATATCGACAACACCATCCTGTCCCGTGCAACGCATGACGTCCCGCGAGACGTGGGCCTGTGGCTTGCTCAGGCGAGAGACGCAGGCGTGAGCTTCTGCCTGGTGTCGAACAACTGGCACAAAAACGTGCATGAACTTGCGAATCGCCTATCCATGCCCATTATCGCCAAGGCCATGAAGCCCTTGCCCGTGGCGCTGTTCGCGGCGTGCTCCATGCTGGGGGCGAAGCGCAGCGAGACCGTCATGGTCGGCGATCAGCTATCGACCGACGTGCTTGCCGCGCACAACGCCGGCATGTCGGCGTATCTGCTGGCGCCGCTGGCGGAGCAGGACCTGCGCCATACGAAGTACGTGCGCATGGTGGAGCAGGCCATCTTAGGCGGGGTGGTGCCCGAGGGCGCGCCTCAGCCGGCGCAAGCGAGCACGGCCGGCAAATCCGCCGCCCAAAACGCCCTCGCGCAGGAAAAGTAGCGAATCCGCCCATTTGATGGGCGCTGCGGTCGAATTAACCCCTACAAAAGTAGTCTGCATTGGTATGATGAAATCCCTGCTAACCTGCAGGCCCTTGATCGACCAGGAAGGACTTTCATGACCGAGCAGAGCGAAGGCGAGCGCCTCTATATCCTGGGGCATCCGGTCGCGCATTCGAAATCGCCGGTAATGTACAACGCGTTATACGAAAGGCTGGGTCTGCCTTGGATCTATGCCCTTGCCGATTACGCCGAGCTGGACGATGCCCGCGCCTTTTTGGATGCGCGGGATTTCCTGTCCGTGAACATCACCACTCCCTATAAGCCGCTGGCCTTCCAGGCTGCAACGCGCAAAGCAGCTAGCGCGCAGCTGGCGCAAGGCGCCAACGTGCTCGTCCGCAAGGACGATCAGCTGATCGGTTTCAACACCGATGGCGATGGATGCGTCAAGTTCCTGGAGCTTGCGGGTGTGACCTTCAAGGGCAAGCGCGTGGTGGTGTGCGGAACGGGTCCTACGGCCCTCTCCATCCTTCACGCGTGCGCTATCGCCGGCGCCGACGTGCTTTTGCTGCTCTCGCGCGACAAGGACCGCGCGCGGAGCGTATTGGATGCCTATCTTGAACGTTTCGGCAGGTTGGCCAACGCCACCATCGATTTCCCCGCCATGAAGGAGGGGCATCGCAGCTTCCGTGAGGCTTACACGAAGCCGACGTTCAAGTTCGGCAGCTATACCACCTCGACGGGGGCGCTGGGCTCTGCGGACATCGTCATCAACGCCACCCCGGTGGGCATGAAGCCCGACGACCCGGCTCCGTTCGATACGGGGCTTTTGCGTCCGGGCCAGGTGGTTATGGACGCGGTGTACGCATCGGGGCGTACGAAGCTGGTGGCCGACGCCCTCCAAGCCGATTGCAAGGCGGCTTTCAACGGCGGGGGCATGCTGGTGGCGCAAGCGGTTGCTTCGGCGCTCATCGTGTCCGACGTAGCGGAAGTGAAGATACCGTATTCCGAAGCGGAGCTGTTCAACCTTATGGCAGACGCCGCCGGGTTCGATTGCCCGCGCGCGTGATCGAAGCATAGTCATCCGTATCGGCGCGGCGCGAAGGTCGGGCCGCGCACTAGCACGAAAAGAGAACAGCATGCGCTACTACACAGCAGGAGAGAGCCACGGACAGGGCCTGGTCGCCATCGTCGAGGACGTGCCGGCGGGCCTGAAGATATCCGAGGAGCAGATCAACGTCGATCTGGCGCGCCGCCAAGCGGGTTACGGCCGAGGCGGGCGCATGAAGATCGAACATGACACGGTGCAGGTGATCTCCGGCGTGCGCTTCGGGCGCACCATCGGAAGCCCCGTGGCCATGCTCGTGGCAAATAGGGATTGGGCGAACTGGACCGATCGAATGGCCCCCTTCGGCGAGCCGCCGCTCGATCTGGTTCGGGAGGTGACTCCTCGTCCGGGTCATGCGGACCTGGTGGGCGCGTTGAAAACGAACACCGACGACTGCCGCAACATCCTCGAGCGCTCAAGCGCCCGCACCACTGCGCCGCGTGTTGCGGCGGCGGGCATCGCGCGCGAGTTTCTTGCCGATCTTGGCGTGGAGATCTTCTCCTACGTTACCGGCATCGGAAGCGCCGTCATGCGCGAGGACGATCCGTTCATGAACGCGGCGCGCTATACGCCGCTTGAGATCGAGACAAGCGAAGTCCGCTGCCCTGATGCGGAGGCCAGCGAGGCCATGAAGCGTGAGATCGACCGGGCCATCAAGAACAAGGACAGCCTGGGAGGAACGTTCCGCGTGATCGTGCGTGGTCTTTTGCCGGGCGTGGGCGGCTATGCCGTGCCCACCGAGCGCCTGACGTCCACCATCGGCGGCGCCCTGTTCAGCATCCCCGCCATCAAGGGCGTGGAGTTCGGCATGGGCTTCGAAGCGGCCCGCAAGCCCGGTTCGCAAGTGCACGACCCCATTTTGCTCGATCGGGCGAAAGCCGAGTTCACGCGCGCGTCTAACAACGCCGGCGGCCTTGAGGGCGGCATGACCACGGGCATGCCCCTGGTGGTCACAGCGGCCATGAAGCCCATTCCCACGCTCATGCAGCCGCTGCAGACCGTGGACCTTGACACGCTCGAGGTGACCCAGGCCTCCAAGGAGCGAAGCGACGTGTGCGCCGTGCCGGCATGCGCGGTGGTCGCCGAAGGGGAGGTCGCCTTCGCCATAGCCGATGCCTATATGCGCAAGTTCGGCTCCGACAACATGGCCGACATCAAAGCGGCCATCAAAGCCTACAAGCAACGTTTGAACACCGTATCTCGTTAAAGCAGCCAGCCAGGAGGACCATCATGGAACAGCAGGAAGTCAAGGACGATGCCATCACCCCGGAAAGCAACCCGATAGCCTACACGCTGTCGGTCACCACCCCCGACGAGGTCGTCGCCGTCGTCAACAACCCCGAGATCAAGCCCCATGCGCGCCCGACGTACGAGCTGACGCGCAACGTGTTCTTCGTGGGCTTCATGGTCGCGGGCAAAACCTCCACGTCGCGCCGCCTGGCCCGTCAGTGCGGTCTTGCCACCATCGACCTGGACGCCTACATCGAGCGTCGCGAGCGCAGGGCCATCAACCAGATCTTCGCCGAGCAGGGCGAGCAGGCGTTCCGCGATATGGAAACCCAGGTGCTCGACGAGTTCGCTCACAAGGGCCCCATGCTCGTGTCGTGCGGCGGCGGCATCGTGCTGCGCGAGGAGAACCGCGAGATCCTGAAGAACAATGGTTTCGTGGTGTATCTGCAGGTCACGGCCGAGCAGGCCGTCGAGCGCGTCGGCGACGTGTCTACACGCCCGCTGTTCAAAAACCTCGAGACCGCGCGACAGACCATCGCCGGCCGCCTGCCTATGTACGAAGACGTTGCCAGCGTGTCCATCGACACCGTGGGCAAGTCCATCAACGTCGTGGCGCAGGAGATCCAGGAGATTTTGGAGAAGGAAGGCGTGCTGTGCCTGCGACAAGAGTAGTGGTGAACATCCCCGGCGAAGACGCGTACAACGTGCGCATCGGGGCCGGGGTGCTCGATACGCTGGGGTCGTCCATGCGCGGCGTGCCGGCCGTCGCCGATGCACGGCAAGCGCTTGTCATCACCGACGCCAATGTCGGCCCGCTGTACCTGGCCCGGGCGAAGGCATCGCTCGTTCAAGCGGGGTATCGCGTTTCCGATATCTGCGTTCCCGCAGGCGAAGAGGCGAAATCGCTCACGGTGCTTGGCGAGGTGCTTGAGGCCATGGCCGCTTTGGCGCTTGAGCGCGACTGCGTGGTGGTCGCGCTCGGCGGCGGCTGCGTGGGCGATTTGGCGGGCTTCGCCGCGGCAACCTACATGCGCGGTGTACAGGTGGTGCAGGTTCCCACCACGCTTCTGTCCATGGTGGATTCAAGCGTGGGTGGGAAGACGGGCGTGAACCTATCCGCCGGAAAGAACCTGGTGGGCGCGTTCAAGCAGCCTGCGTTTGTGTGCGCCGACACCGAGGTGTTGGCAACGTTGCCGCCTCGCGAGTGGGCATGCGGTTGCGGCGAGGTGGCGAAAACCGCGCTCATCGATGGCGACGAGTTCTTCTTCTGGCTTTCCGACCAGGTATCGGCCGTGGTCGATCGCCAGCCTGATGCCGTCTCCGAGGCCATCGCCCGCTGCGTGGTGCTCAAGGCCGACGTGGTGGCGCAGGACAAAACGGAAAGCCGCGGCGTGCGCGAGTGCCTGAACTACGGCCATACCCTGGCACACGCCATCGAGAAGCTTTCGGGTTATGGCACGTATAGCCACGGGCATGCGGTTGCCGAGGGCATGCGCTTCGCGGCCCGTATGGGCATGCGGCTCGCCGATATGCCGGTCGAGCTAGCCCAGGCGCAAGGGCAGCTGCTCGATGATCTGGGTTTGCCCGAGCTTGGCTGGGAGGCTTCCCCGGCGCAGGTGCTCGACGTCATGAAACGCGACAAAAAGGCGCGTCGCGGGCAGGTGCGTTTCGTGTGCTTGCGGGATGTGGGGCAGTGGCAGCTCCAGGATGTGGCCGATGACGTGATCTTGGAAGAGTTGGAGGCGTATTTCGCGCAGAAGCGGCGGTGACGTCCGGCCGGCGTAAAGTCCGGTGTGCAAACGGCCGACCATCTTGCAGGCTGGCTGGGGAAGGCAGATGCGGCGATGGCCGCCGTTTTAAGCTGCTGTTGAATACGGCGGCGGGAAGCAACGAAAGGCATGCAACATGAAGAAGATCTTGCTGATGAACGGGCCTAATCTGAACATACTCGGCATCCGCGAGCCGGGCGTGTACGGCAACGATACCTTGAAGGATTTGGAGGCGGGCTTCTCCGAATATGCCCGCGCGCACGGTTGCGAGGTGGAGTGCTTCCAGTCAAATCATGAAGGCGACCTGGTCGATAAGATCCACGCCGCGCACGGCACGTGCGACGGCATCGTGTACAACCCCGGCGCGCATACGCACTATTCCTATGCGCTGCGCGACGCTCTCGGCAGCGTGAGCACGCCGTGCGTCGAGGTGCACATCTCCGACGTCAGCGCGCGTGAAGCGTTCCGCCGTATCTCGGTGATCGCCCCGGCGTGCGTTGCCCAGGTCAAGGGCCGTGGCTTCGCCGGCTACAACGATGCGCTCGATATCCTGCTCGAAGGCACGGCCGAGCGCTTGGGCGAGGGATTCGAGGGGCGCTACGCGCCGGGCCAAGTCATCGTAGCAGGACGTGATCTCATTGACGAATAACATGAAAGCCCAGGCCGCAGGGCGTTTGGAGCGGTTGCGCAACGCGGCGGCGGAAAACGGCATCCGCACGTTTTTGGTACGCGACACCGCAAGCATCGAATGGCTGACGGCCTTCGACGGCGTGTTCGACGATGAACAGGCGCATGCGCTTCTGGTGACGCCCCATGACGCGGTGCTGCACACCGACTCCCGTTATAGCGGCGCGGCGTGCAAGGCGGCGCAAGGCGAAGGCGTCATCACCGTCGATGACGTGCGTCAAGGCCATGGTGAATGGGTTGCCGACGTGTTCGCACGCCGGCATGCAAACGCTCCCGCCGGCTCGCCGGCGCCCGAGAGCATCGTGCTCGGCATCGAGGACTCCATGACGCTTGCGGCATTCCGCGCGCTCGAGGTCGCGCTTGCCAAGGCGCCGGCGTCCCCGCAACTGCGCGAGACCTCTGACTTCGTCCGCTCGCTGCGCGCGGTCAAGGAGCCGTCGGAGGTTGCGCGTATGAAGGCGGCCCAGGCAATCACCGATGCGGCGTTCTCCTATATCGTCACCTACATGAAGCCGGGCATGACCGAACGGCAGGTGCAGATCGAGCTTGAGGACTGGATGCTGCGTCATGGCGCATCCGGCCTGGCGTTCTCATCCATCGTGGCTTGCGGCGCCAACGGCGCAAGCCCGCATGCCATCCCGGGCGAGGCAAGGCTTGAAGCGGGGCAGTGCGTGGTCATGGACTTCGGCGCTCGCGCCCACGGGTATTGTTCGGATATGACCCGCACCGTGTTCGTCGGCCAGCCCGATGCGCGGATGCGCGCCGCCTATGAAACGCTGCGCGAGGCCAATGAGCAGGTGGAGGCCGCGATAAAACCCGGCGTCACCGGCGCGCAGATGCATCAAATGGCCGAGGATGCCCTTGCTGCGGGCGGATTCGCCGGCAAGATGGGCCACGGGCTGGGTCATGGCGTGGGCATCGATATCCATGAGGAGCCCGTGTTGTCGCCTCGCAACAAGGAGCCGCTTGTCCCCGGCAACGTGGTCACGGTGGAACCGGGCATATACCTGGAGGGCGATTTCGGCATGCGTTTAGAGGATTTCGGCGTGGTTAGCGAAACGGGATTTCGGGTTTTCACGCAATCTACGCATGACATGGTTATAATTTAAGGGTTGAACTAAAGGGGCGGCCTTGGTCGCCTGAACGGTTGAAAGGATCTACCAGTGGCTATCTCTACCGCCGATTTCAAGAACGGAATGTGCATCGTCAACAACGGCAAGATGTGCACCATCGTCGAGTTCCAGCATGTCAAGCCCGGCAAGGGCGGCGCCTTCGTCCGCACGAAGCTTCGCGACATCAAGACCGGTCGCGTGGTCGACTACACGTTCAACGCCGGCACGAAGTTCGACACCGTGCGTCTGGAAACCCGTAAGATGCAGTATCTGTACAACGACGGTTCCGATTTCTACTTCATGGATCCCAACACCTTCGATCAGATGAGCATGCCCGCCGAGACCGTCGGCGACACCGCCAAGTGGCTCAAGGAGAACGACGAGGCCAGCCTGCTGTACGCCGGCGAGGAGCTCATCAGCATCGAGCCGCAGATGTTCGTCGAGCTGGAGTGCACGCACACCGAGCCCGGCTTCAAGGGCGACACCGCCACCAACACCACCAAGCCGGCAACCTTCGAGACCGGCGTCGAGCTGCAGGTGCCCACGTTCGTCGAGATCGGCGACGTGCTGCAGATCGACACCCGCGACGGCCGCGTCATCAAGCGCGTCTAGCTCGCATCGCCTCGGCGGTCGACGACCGCACTTTCGCATCGAACGGCTTTTGCTGCGCGATTGAAGCATGGCAAAAGACGCCTGCGGAGGCCGGCATCCGTCCATGTTGGGCGAGTCGAAGCATGAATCAAGGTTCGTCAAGTGCGACGATATCTCCGAATGCGCCCGTTCAGGGCGCATTCGCTGTATTCGGGGCAGTTCCTTCGAGTGTGCGCGGGTCTCCGCCGTATGTGCGGATCATCGAGACTGCAGGGCTTGCGAAGCGCACCGCCTGGGCGGCGTTTCTGTTTCTTGCCCGTGAATTCGCCGTGTGCGCACGGTATCGGCGCCGGCATCTTCTATAATCCTGGTTTCGATCAATACGGTCTGTATCACTTGAAAACGAAGGGGGTGCGAGTTCATGTCAAGGCTTCAGATCATGGATACCACTATCCGTGACGGCCAGCAAAGCCTGTGGGCCACGCGCATGAGCATCGGCGACATGCTGCCGATCCTGCCGAAGATGGATCGCGTCGGCTACTGGGCCATCGAGGCATGGGGCGGCGCGACGTTCGACTCGTGCATGCGCTTTTTGGATGAGAATCCGTGGGATCGCCTGCGTTCCATCAACGCGGCAACGCCGAACACGCCGTTGTCCATGCTCACCCGAGGTCAGAACCTGGTCGGCTATAAGCATTATTCCCGCGAGATCGTGAACCGCTTCATCAAGGCGTCCAAGCGCAACGGCGTGCACGTGTTCCGCGTGTTCGACGCGCTCAACGATATCCGCAACGTGGTGGATACCGCCGAGGCCGTCAACGAATGCGGCGGCCACTTCGAGGGCGCCATCTCCTACACCATCTCCCCGGTGCATACGCTTGACAGCTATCTTGAATATGCGCAGCAGCTCAAGGAGCTCGGCGCTGACTCCATCTGCGTGAAGGATATGGCCGGCCTTATGATGCCGTACCGTGCCGAGCGCATCGTGAAGGCCCTCAACGCCGAGATCGGCCTGCCCGTGCACCTGCACTGCCACTATGTCGGCGGCATGGCCCCGGCCAACTACCTCAAGGCGGCCGAGGCGGGCGTGTCCATCGTCGACACCGCATCCGCTCCGCTGGCCTTCGGCAACTCCCAGCCCGCCGTCGAGATGATCGTGGCGGCGCTGCAGGAAAGCCGTTACGACACCGGCCTTGATCTGGACCTGCTCTTCGAGATCGCCGAATACTGGGAGGAAGTGCGCAAGCGCAGCCACTACAAGCGCGGCGTGTCCTCGCTTATCCATATGCAGGTGTACTCGCATCAGGTGCCCGGCGGCATGATGTCCAACCTCATGAGCCAGCTCGAGGTGCAGAACGCATCCGACCGTCTGCCCGAGGTCATGAAGGAGATCCCGCGCGTGCGCGCAGAGGTCGGCTATCCGCCGCTCGTCACGCCCATGTCGCAGATCGTGGGCACGCAGGCCGTGTTCAACGTGCTCACCGGCAAGCGCTGGGGCGTCGTGTCCAAGGAGATGAAGGACTACATCTGCGGCTACTACGGCAAGGCCCCGGGGCGCATCGACCCCGAGATCATGAAGAAGGTCGCGGGCAATTCGCAGGTGCTGCCCGACGACGTGCCGCCGTCGAGCCTGGTCACCACCACCTATGACGAGGTCGCCGAAGAGGTCGGCGATCTGGCCCAAAGCGAAGAGGACGTGCTCATGTACGCCCTGTTCCCCAACGAGGCGCGTACCTTCCTGAGCAAGCACCGCGCATCCGAGAAAGTTGACTTCCTCATGCAGGAGGAGTCCAGCAATATCAAGGAGGACGATTACGTGGATATCAATCAGATTCGCGAATTAGTTCGCGTTGCCGAGGAAAGCGGCGTAGGCGAGATCGTGGTCGAGGACGGCGGTCAGCGCATCGCCGTGCGCATGCCCGGCGCTATGCCGGCAGCTGCACCGGTCGCAGCCGCTCCGGCGGTCGCCGCCGCACCCGCAGCTCCCGCAGCAGCACCTGCTGCTCCGGCCGCCGCTGCCACCGAGCCCGAGCGTCCCGCCAACTGGTATGCCGTGAAGGCCCCCATGGTCGGCACGTTCTACGCTGCTCCCGCACCGGGCGAGCCTGCGTTCGTGAAGGTGGGCGATGAGGTTGCCGCCAATCAGACCCTGTGCATCGTCGAGGCCATGAAGCTCATGAACGAGATCACCGCCGAGGAGATGGGCACCGTCCGCGAGGTGTGCGTCAAGGACGCCGACCCCGTCGAGTTCGGCACCGTGCTGTTCTACATCGAGCCCCATTCCGTCCAGCCCGTCTCGGAGCAGTAACATGTTCAAGAAAGTACTCATCGCAAACCGCGGCGAGGTGGCCCTGCGCGTCATGCGTGCCTGCAAGGAGCTGGGCGTGAAGACCGTGGCGGTGTACTCTACCGAGGACGAGAACACCTATCCCGTGCAGTATGCCGACGAGAAGGTGTGCATCGGCCCCGCCCAGGCAACGAAAAGCTACCTGGTCATGTCCAATATCATCGCGGCGGCCACCATCACCGGCGCCGATGCCATCCACCCCGGCTACGGCTTCTTGGCGGAAAATGCCGACTTTGCCCGCGCATGCGCCGACAACGACCTGGTGTTCATCGGCCCCTCCGCCGAGTGCATCGAGCGCATGGGCGACAAGTCATCCGCCCGTGAGACCATGAAGGCCTGCGGCGTGCCCACCGTCCCCGGTTCCGATGGCTGCATCGATACCGTGGAGGAGGCTCGTCGGTTCGCCGAGAGCGTGGGCTATCCTGTGCTCATCAAGGCGACCGCCGGCGGCGGCGGCAAGGGCATGCGCGAGGTCCACGACCCCGCCGACCTTGAGTCGCACTACAAGGCCGCCCGCGCCGAGGCCGGCGCCGCGTTCGGCAACGACGAGGTCTACCTGGAGAAACTCGTGCTGCGCCCGCGTCACGTCGAGGTGCAGGTGCTCGCTGACGACTTCGGCAACAACGTGGCCCTGTGCGAGCGCGACTGCTCCGTGCAGCGTCGTCACCAGAAGCTCATCGAGGAGGCGCCTTCTCCGGCGCTGACCGACGAGCTGCGCCGCGCCATGGGCGTTGCGGCCATCAAGGCCGTGCGCGCCGTGGATTACCGCAACGCCGGCACCATCGAGTTTCTGCTGGACACCACGGGCAAGTTCTACTTCATGGAGATGAACACGCGCGTGCAGGTGGAGCATCCGGTATCCGAGCAGATCACGGGCACCGACATCATCAAAGAGCAGCTGCGCATCGCCTCCGGCGAGCCCATGAGCTGCGCCGATAGGGCACCGTTCACGCCGTTCGGCCATGCCATGGAGTTCCGTATCAATGCCGAGGATCCCGAGCACGGTTTCCGTCCGTGCCCCGGTACCATCACGCGCTTCGAGCCCCCGGCGGGCCCGGGCGTGCGCGTGGAGGCCTATGTGCATTCCGGCTCGAAGATCAGCCCGTTCTACGACTCCATGGTGGCCAAGCTCATCGTGTACGGCCAGGATCGCGAGGAGTGCCTGGCGCGCGGCCGCCGCGCCCTTGACGAGTTCGTCATCGAGGGCATCCCCACCACGCTGTCGTTCCATCGCCGCGTGCTGGATAACCAGGTGTTCTGCGCCGGCGAAGCCACCACGGACTTCATCGAAACCCAGATGGGAGATGTGTTATGAGCGATTTGACCGTTGACGGCATGGCGCTTGCGCCGGGCGTCGTCGAGACCATCGTCTCCATCGCCGTGGCAGATGTGGACGGCGTCGCCAGCGTTGGCAACGCCCCCGCGGCAAGCCGCGGCATTCGCGGCGTGCTCGGCGGCAAGCCCTCCACGTCCGGTATCGAGATCGCAGCGGACGAAAACGACAAGCTGCAGATCTCGGTGCGCATCGACGTTTATTATGGACACGTGCTGCCCGACGTGGCGGCTGCGGTCCGCCAGTCCGTGGCGGACGCCGTGGCAAGCCAGGTGGGCGCGCAGGTTGGATCGGTCGACGTCTACATCGACGGCGTCCAGTTCAACCGTTAGGAATAAGAAGAAGCACAGGGGATTATTTGCACATGGCATCGAAAAGACACGAGCGCACGACGGCACGTCGCGTCGCGCTGCAGGTTCTGTACACCGCTGAGATCAAGGGCGCATCCGCAGCTCAGATCGTGGCTGAAGGCGTCTTCCCGTCCGAGGAGGGCCCGCTTTCGGAATATGCTCAGGACCTGGTGCGCGGCGTCGAGCAGAACCGCATCGTCATCGACGGCAGCCTGAAGGCCGCTGCGGAGAACTGGTCGCTGGGCCGCATGCCCATCGTCGACCGCTCCATTCTGCGCTTGGCAGCCTACGAGATCATGTTCGTTCAGGATGTGCCCACCAGCGTCGCCATCAACGAGGCGGTGGAGCTGGCGAAGGATTTCGGCGGCGAGGACGATTCCCCGCGCTTCGTCAACGGCGTGCTGGGCCGCATCGCCAAAGATATCGACGATGGGGCCGCCGCGGCTCCCGCAGGCGATGACCCGGCGCAGCCCCTGGTGCTGTAAGGGCGCGATTCGGTGGCATTGGAATCGTACGGGTCCTTCGAGGAGCTCAAAAGCCGCCTCGATGAGATCGTCGAAGCGGTAAACGATAAGGATTTGCCCTTGGACCAGGCGCTTTCCTTGTATGAGGAAGCGGTTGGGCTGGGGCTTCGCGCAAGCGATCTGCTTGAGCAGGGCATCGACGAGGCCAGCGTCCAAGAAGCGCTGGCCTCCGAGGCCCCGGCAGGGCTTGCCGATGATTCGGCGCAACCCGCGGCATCTGCAGCGGGCGCGCATAAGGAAGGTCAAGCGGACGGCGGCGCGGCGCAGCAAGGCCAGGCCGCCGTTTCCGCCTAGGTCGCGCAAGGCGATCGGATGGCATGACAAAAGGAAAGGCGCAGCATGAGCGATAAGCGCATTCTGGACATAATCACATCCCCTGCCGACCTGAAGCTCCTCAGCAATGAGGAGCTATCTATACTTGCGGGCGAGATCCGTCACGAAATCGTGACCACCACCTCGAAAACCGGTGGTCATGTTGCCTCGTCGCTGGGCGCGGTCGAGATCATCCTGGCGCTGCACAGCCTGCTCGATTGCCCCAAGGATAAGATCGTATTCGATGTGGGGCATCAGGCGTATGCGCACAAGCTGGTCACCGGACGCTTGAAGGACTTCGGCACGCTTCGCACCTATGGCGGTCTCTCCGGCTTCCCCAAGCCCAGCGAGAGCCCCTACGACGTGCACTATTCCGGGCATGCATCCGACTCGCTTTCGGTGGCGCTCGGCTTGGCGGAGGCCCGCGATCTGGCGGGCGCTGACCAGAAGGTCGTCGCGCTCATCGGCGATGCGGCGCTTTCCGGTGGCATGGCGTTCGAGGCTTTGAACAATATCGGCCAGGCTCAAACGCCCATGGTCATCATCTTGAACGACAACGAGATGTCCATCTCGCACAACGTTGGCGCGCTCATGAAGCATTTGGGTTACATGCGCGCATCGTCGCAGTACCGCCAAGCGCGCGACAACGTGCAGGAGCACCTGGAGAGCAGCGGCCCGGTGGGCAAGGCCATCACCAACTTCGGCCGCAGCATGAAGGAATCGATGAAGCAGTTCGTCATTCCCCATTCCATGATCTTCGAGCAGCTGGGCATCGTATGCACGGCGCCGATCGACGGGCACAACATCGCGCAGCTGCGGGAAACGCTGCGAGCAGTGCTGAATGCCGACGGCCCGGTGCTCATGCACGTGGTCACGCGTAAAGGCCAAGGCTACATGCCTGCGGTGCGCAATCCCGAGAAGTTCCACGGCATTGCGCCCTATAACATCGCAACCGGCGAGGTCATCAAATCGGGTAAACCCTCTGCTCCAAAGTACACCAGCGTGTTCGGCAAGGCGTTGGTCGCCGAGGCGGAGAACAATGCCGACATCGTGGCCATCACCGCCGCTATGAAGGGCGGCACCGGCCTAGATGAGTTCGCGGAGAAGTTCCCGGAGCGTTTCGTGGACACGGGCATTTGCGAGGAGCATGCTGTCGGTTTCGCCGGCGGCCTGGCGGCAAACGGCAAGAAGCCCGTGGTGGCGCTGTATTCCACGTTCATGCAACGCGCCGTCGATCAGATGATCATCAATGTGGCGCTGCCGAAGCTCGATGTCGTCTTCGCCATCGACCGCGCCGGCATCGTCGGCGCCGACGGGCCCACGCACCATGGCGTGTTCGACCTGGTGTATGCCCGTATGGTGCCCAACATGCGCGTGCTGGCGCCTTCGAACGAGGCCGAGCTCGTGCATGCGTTGCATACGGCGCTTGCGATGGGCGGCCCGTTCGCCATCCGCTATCCGCGCGGCGAGGGCGAGGGCGTTGTGCTGCCCGAGGCTGCCGAGGTGCTGCCGGAGGGTAAGGCGTGCGTGGTACGCGAAGGCGAAGACGTCGCCATTTTGGCGTTCGGCCGCGTGGTCGGCCAAGCATTGGCGGCTGCCGATACGCTTGCCGAGCAGGGGGTTTCCGCTCGCGTGGTGGACATGCGCTGGGTCAAGCCGCTGGATGTGCAGGCTATTCAAGCTGCCGCCGAAACGAAGCTGGTCGTCACGGTGGAGGAGGGCGTTATCGCAGGCGGCGTCGGTGAAGGCGTGCTCGGCGAGATGGCCCGCATGGGCTTGCATACCCCGGCAATGAACCTGGGTATCAAGGACGCGTTCGTCACGCAAGGCGGGGTAGGGCAGCTGCTTCACGAACAAGGGCTTGATGCCGAGGGCATCGCTGCCAGCGTACAAGAACGCTACCGGGCATTGTAGCCCGCGGATCTGCCAAGTTCGCGAGCAACGAAAGGCCCCACGTCATTCGAGGTCCGTTCAAGCAAGTTGAGTCATTTACGCTTGCGCTGCCGACAAGGTCGGCGAACGGAATCGAAGACGTGGGGCCTTTTTCGCTGCAAGGCCATAAAGGCTTCACAGCAGATAGGTGAAAGCGCTTACGCTTCCTTTTCCATCACGTAATCATCCATGGCAAACCCGTTGCCGATATCGTTCTTGACGGATTCGATGGTGACGAATCCTTTGCCGTAGTAGGCTCGAATGCCCAGGTCGTTCTGCTTATTCACAGTCAGGTACATGCTATGCAGATCGCGAGACCGGCATAAGTCGGTATAGAAGCCGATGATCTGCGAAGCATAATGCTTGCCGCGTTCCTCGGCCAGTAGATAGATCTTCGAGATGAAGTAGCGGCTGGTCTCAGATTCCTCGCAGCCGCCGGTGTAGCCAACGGTTTTGCCGGCTTCGTCAACCACGAACCAGTATTCGTAGGTATGCTCGGCCATGTCTCGCTTGATGGCTTCCAGGCTTTGGAACTTTTCGACCATGTAATCGGTTTGCGCATCGCCGATGATCGCGGGCCAGTATTCGTGCCAAATCTCGTCGGCAAGCTTCGCCAGCTTTTCCTGATCTTCATCCGTTTCAACGGCAACGAATCGCACGCCCATAAGCCCGTTCCTTTCAACAAAGTTCGCCTGTTTCCACATTGTAACACCCGCGTCTCATGCTCGTTACAAAGCGTTTCCCAGAGCGTTAACAATGGCGTATTGCGCAAAAGGCCAGGTCAATCAGTGGCAGTATCGAATGCGTAAGAAAAAGGTGCTCAGAGGGAATGGGTATCGGAAAGCGAAGGAGGTAGCGTGATGTATGACACGGGTTCAACGGCATTCATGCTGGTATGCGCCATGCTCGTCTTGCTCATGACGCCAGGCTTGGCGTTTTTCTACGGAGGCCTGTCGCGTCGAAAGAACGTTGTGAACACGATGGTCATGGTGTTCTCGGCCATCGGCATCGTGGCGATCACGTGGACGATCTGCGGCTGGTCGCTAGCGTACGGCGGGGACGGCTCCAGCCCGTTCTTCGGTGGGTTCGATCAGCTCGGCTTCCTGGGCGGCGTGACCGACATGCTCGCCGAGGCCGAGACGGTTCCCGAGGATACGACGTATCCCACCATCATCAACTTCATCTTCCAGATGGCGTTCTGCATGATCACCACCGCCATTATCACGGGCTCTCTTGCCGGCCGTATGAAGTTCGGAGCGGTGTGCGCATTCGTGGCAGTGTGGACCATCGTGGTGTACCCGCCGCTCGCCCATATGGTTTGGGGTGGTGATGGCAGCCTTATCGGCGACACCATCGGCGCGCTCGACTTCGCAGGCGGCGATGTCGTGCACATCTCCTCTGGCTTGACCGGCCTTATCCTGTGCCTCATGCTCGGCAAGCGCAAGGGCTTCGGCATGATGGGCTACCGTCCTCATAACGTGCCCTTCGTGGCCCTGGGCGCAACCCTTTTGTGGTTCGGTTGGTTCGGCTTCAACGCCGGTTCCGAATTCGTCGCCGATGGCGTTGCGGGCCTTGCCCTGATCAACACCGTGGTCGCCTCCGGCGCGGCGCTCGTCTCCTGGATGATCGTCGAACGTGTGAAGGTGGGCAAGCCCACGCTCGTCGGCGCTGCCACCGGCCTTGTCGCCGGCTTGGTCGTCATCACCCCGGCCGCTGGCTTCGTCGAGCCCTGGGCTGCGATCATCATGGGTCTCATCGTGTCCCCGATCTGCTACTTCGCCATCTCGTTCTGCAAGGCCAAGATCGGCTATGACGATGCGCTCGACGCGTTCGGCTGCCATGCGGTCGGCGGTATCGTGGGCGGCATCTGCACCGGCATCTTCTGCGTGCCCGAGCTGTCCTGGACCGACTTCGGCGGCCTTCTGTACACCGGCGATGTGAGCCTGCTGTGCAGCCAAATCGCAGGTATCGCCATCACCATTGTATTCGTCGGCATTCTCGACGTGGTGCTCGCCTTCATCGTTAAGGCCTGCTTCAAGGGCAGCCTGCGCGTCAGCGAGGAGAAGGAAGCACAGGGCCTCGACATTGCAGCCCACGGCGAATCCGCTTACCCTGCATACATCGGCCTGGATTAAGCTGCGGCTAGCATTGGAAGGAGTTGAACCATGAAGAAGATCACCGCTATCGTTCGCCCTGAAAAGCTCGAGCCGCTCAAGGATGCCCTGTTCGAGGCGAAGGTTTCGGGCATGACTATCTCGCAGGTGCAAGGCTGCGGGTCCCAGCATGGCTGGAAGGAGTACTACCGCGGCACCGAGGTGCTGTTGAACATGGTGCCGAAGGTGAAGTTCGAGATCATCTGCGACGATGCTGAGGTGGACGCGCTTATCGATGTGATCAGCGCCATCGCTCGGACCGGCAACGTGGGAGACGGCAAGATCTTCGTCTTCCCGGTCGACGAGGTGGTGCGCATCCGCACTGGCGAGCGAGGAGACGAGGCTATCTAGCCTTTGACGGCTGGTCGCGACCGCGATGCGCTCATAAGGAGCTCGAAGGCCTCCCGTTTCTGGAAAAGGGAGGCCTTCTTATGTGCGCGGGCCTTCTGCGGAATCGAGGGAAATGCAAACCCGTTCAGAGCATAGGAGCCATCCCGTCTCCCGGAACGAGTGAAATGGGATGGCTCCTATGCTTGCCGCTTTCCACGGAGCCGCGGCGATTGCGAATTTGCTTGGAGCTTGAGCTTCCCTGCTCCCGCTTTCGGGAGCAGGGAAGCTCTTTTGTTTCGCGAAACCCAATGGAATGGTTGCACGGCGTAACGTTTCTGGGGGTGCGGCGTAAGCCGCGTCGGCGAT